>NZ_JBANLK010000003.1:0-238855 GCF_054968425.1 Paraburkholderia sp. AV2 | reverse complement strand
TTGCCGCGGCAAAGAAAGTAGGTGCCGCCCCGCACAGGGGCAACCCTGGCATACCGACACGAACACAAGGAAACGCCAAAGTAGTAAGAACCACGAATCAATCACTCAGCAGCACCCACAACATCACTCCGAGCAAATAAAAACTCTTAGCGCGCCCGCATCACAACTTCATCCAGCACACGCTCCACCGCCTCCACATAGCGCGTCTTACCAAAACGTTCACGCGCCACGGCAAGACCGTTTCCCGTCAACAGCTCGCGCAGCGCCCTATCATCGTGCAGCGAAACCAGCGTCGCAGCCAGTTCCGCCGCATCGCCCGGCGTACAGAGCAAACCGCTGACCCCATGTTCCAGAATCTCGGTCACGCCACCATCGCGCGAAGCCACAACGGGACGCTCGGCCAGCATGCCCTCCACCACCACGCGGCCGAACGGCTCAGGCGTAATCGAGGTATGAACGATCACGTCCATCGCCCGCATGCAGGCGGCAATGTCGTGACGAAAGCCCAGAAAGTGGACGCGCCCGGCAAGCCCATGCGCGTCGACAAACGCACGCAGCTCCGCGGCATAGGCGTCTTCGCCGAAGAGCGGGGCACCCACCAGCACCGCGTGCAAGCGCGTATCGCGCAACAGCGCTTCAAGCAGCACATGCTGCCCCTTCCAGCGCGCAAGGCGGCTAAAGGCACCCACGAGGAACGCGTCGGCCGGCAAGCCAATCTGCGCGCGCAACTGTTGCTGCGACACGCCTTTCAGCGCCCGGAACGGTGCTTCGTCCACGCCGTTGTGCACGATATCGATACGGCCCGAGTCGAAATGCGTAAGCCGCTCGAATTCGCGCGCCGACGCATGCGAATTCGCAATCACGTGCGCGAGGCCCAGCTTCGCACAGCCCTTGATGACGAGACGCTGCACGCGGCCGAAGTGTTCGTCGCTGACGATGTCGCGCAAATGCCAGACCACGGGCTTGCGCGCCAGCCGGCCCGCCAGTACGCCGATCACCATGGCGCGCTGCGTGTTGGCATAGAGCACGTCGACATCGCGCGCGCGGCGGCGCGTCGCGCCCACCAGCCCGGCGATGCCCGCGAGCACGCCCAGGCGCGGCGCCGTGCCGCCATCGCGGCGCACGTGGCGCAGCGCGCCCGAATCGAGCACGTCCACGCGCGCGCCCGCAGCGGCCAGCGCCTCGCGAAACGGCCCGTCGTTGAAGAGCAGCACCTCGATGCGCGAGCGCAGACCCTTCACGACTTCGAGCAGCGAAAGTTCCGCGCCGCCCAGCACGCCGCTCTGGTCGAGGGCGAGCACACGGGGCGCTCCAGGCACGTCGCCCTGCCCTTCCCCATCGCCGGCACGCTGCGCGGGCGCCGCAGCCGATGCGGCCGGGGCACGCGCGACGCCGCGGCGCGCGATCCCGGGCACGCTCTGCGCCACGCGCGCGAACAGTTCCTCGCGAAACCGCGCCGCCGAAAAGCGCTCGGCGTTCGCACGGCAATCCTCGGGGCGTATGCGGCCCGGCTCGCGCTCGAAGGCATCCACCGCGGCGACGATCGCCTCCGCGCTTTGCTCGCCGAAGAACAGGCCCGTAGGCCGCACGCCGTCGCGCACGGTCTCGAGCGCTCCGCCCTTGCCATAAGCGATCACGGGCGTGCCGCACGCCTGCGCCTCGACCACGGATATGCCGAAGTCCTCTTCCGCGGCGAATACGAAGGCCTTCGCACGCCGCATGCGATCGTGCAGCACGGCGAACGGCTGATAGCCCATGACCTCGACGTTCGGCGTGGCCTTGGCGCGCACCTTGTGCATGTCGGGACCGTCGCCGATCACGACAAGCTTGCGCTCCGGCGTACGTGCGAATGCCTCGACGATCAGGTCGATCTTCTTGTACGGCACGAGTCGCGACGCGGTCAGATAGAAGTCGTCCTTCCCGGTCTGCAGTGCGAAACCTTCGATATCGACAGGCGGATACACCACGGCCGCTTCGCGCTGATACACCTTGCGGATGCGCCGCGCGATGAACTGCGAGTTCGCGACGAACTGGTCCACCGAGTTTGCCGTGCGCACGTCCCAGTTGCGGATGTAGTGCAGGATGAGACGCGCGAGTATCGACTTCGGACCGCGCGTGAGATGCGATTCCTGCAGATACTGGTGCTGCAGATCCCACGCATAGCGGATCGGCGAATGCACGTAGCTCAGGTGGAACTGGTCCGGCCCGGTCAGCACGCCCTTGGCCACCGCATGGCTGCTCGAAATCACCACGTCGTAGGCCGAAACGTCGAGCTGCTCGATGGCGAGCGGCATGAGCGGCAACCACGCGCGGTACTTCTTGCGTGCGAGGGGCAGCCGCTGGATGAACGAGGTCGTCACCGGCTTGCCGTGCAGGAACGCACGCTCTTTCTCGTCGACGAAATCGACGACGGCGAACAGATCCGCTTCGGGAAAGCAGGCAATGATCTGTTCGAGCACGCGTTCGGCGCCCGCGTAGGTGACGAGCCAGTCATGCACGATCGCCACGCGCGGCGCGCGCGCGGCGGGAGCCATGGCAGACGCGGCGCGCTTCGCGGCGCCAGGCGCCACCACGCGTTCGCGCCGCAGGGCGGGCACGGCGGCGCTTTCGGACGGCACCGCTTCGTCGATCAATTCGTGACTCATGCGCTTTTCCGTGAATTCAGGCGAAAGAAAAGGGAACGGGCATAGCTGCGCAACATCGGCGTGGTCGCCACCGACCAGACGACGTTCGCCACTGCCAGCACGACACCCGCCCCCACCGCGAACGCCGCGCCCGGCAGCCACCATGCGCACGCCAGCGCGGCGGCAAGGAAGCTCAGGTGTGCGAACATGTCGACGAGAATCAGGCGGGCGTGGATGCGCGAGAGATACAGCAAAACCAGGTAGTCGAACAGCGCGCGTGCGAGCACGGCGGCGGCCGCGCCAGGCAGCCCGAAGTGCGCGATGGCGTACCACAGCAACCCGGCGAAGAGCGGCAGTTCAATGAGGCCCACGCGAGCGGTTGCGGCCGGATTGTTCTGCGCCTGGATCAGCACGCGCGTAACGCTCGCCTGGCCGACCAACCACACGGCGACAATCAGGACGCGGCCCACAGGTGCGCCGTGAGCGGCCAGATCGGGGCCTACCCAGGCGCCCATGAACGGCGCGAGCACAACGATGGCGCCAATGGCTACAGGCGTGAACACGGCATTGAGAAACTGCAGCGACTGCGAGGCGATCTCGTCGGCATGCTCGCGATGCAGCGCCGAAAGGCGCGGAAAAAGCGTACGTACGAGCGCGTTGGGTACGAGGTTCAAGCGCGTGACGAGGTTTTGGGGCACCGTGTAGTAGGTCACGAAGCGAGCGCCGAGACCCGCGCCCAGCGTCATGCGGTCGAGCGAATCGGCCACCATCGTCGTGATGCTCGCAATCAGCATCCAGCCGCCGAAATTGAAGAGCGCCTTCGAGGTGTCGAGACGCGGGCCGCGCAGCGTGCGGATGGACAACACGCGCAGCGCCGAATGTCCGAGCAGCACCGCGGCGATCAGGCGCGCGAGCACGGCCGCGGCCAGCACGGTCTGCAGGTTCGGCGCGATGGCCCAGGCCGCGCCGAGCGGCAGCAGTTGGAACAGAAATGTGCCGATGGTCTGGTTCGTGTTGTAGATGCCGAAACGTTCGGCGCCGTTGATCGCGCCCGCGAACACCCACGAGACGTTGGCAAGCGGGATCGCTACGGCGAGCCACGGCAGCGCGAGATAGACCTCGTGGCGCAGAGCCGGTGTGACGTGCGTGAAGTACGCCGTATAGAGCGCGCCGCCCGAATAGATCAGCAGGCCGCCGATCACGCCCGTCGTGAAGTTGAGCCAGAAGGCGCTCCAGAAGACACGCTCGCAGGCGTCGGCATCGCCGGAGGCGTGCGCCTTCGAAATATGGTTCTGTGCGGCCATGCTCATGCCGAGGTCGAGCACGCTGAAATAGCCGATCAGCGTCCAGACGAGTGCGATCACGCCATAGCGCTCGACGCCGAGCAGGCGGATGTACGAGGGCACCGTGACGAGCGACACGAAGGTGGGCAGCACGAGGCCGAACAGATTGATGGCGATGTTGCGCAGGATTCGTTTGTCCATAACGTTCCAGTAGCGGGGTTGCAACCGGCCGGGGGCGGCCTTCAGGCGGGCTTCATGCAGCCCTCATGCAGCCTTTAAACAGGCTTCCAGCGGTACATGAGCACCTTGCCGCGCGCGTCCTCCTCCACGAAGATCAGGTACTCGCCGTCGGACTGCCGATGCGCGCTGATGCCGAACGGCACATCCACCCAGCCCGAAGCGTTGCCCACCTCGGGTCCCGGGCCGAAGGTGCCGACCTCCTTCGCGCTGTCCTTGTCGTACACGTGCACGTTGCCAGCGGGCTCCACTACGAAGACGTAGCGCCCTTCGACCGTGAGGCCCGCGGGCGTGACGGGCGGCTTCGCCTTCGGATCCCACGGCAGGCGCAGCAGATAGCGTTGATCGGGATGCCCGCCCGACCAATGGTCGTAGCGCACGAGCACCCGGCCCGCTTCTTTCCAGAAGCCCGGATCGTGCGGCGAATCGGCCGTATAGCCGGTCACATAGAGCGAATCCGTTTCCGGTTCGTAGATCGCGCGGTGCACTTCCGTGAACGGCGCGGGTATGTCGTACTTGTCGAGCTTGTCGTAGCTGTAGATCGGGTTGCCCTTCGCGTCCAGACCGCCGAAGCGGAAGCGCCAGATGCCCTTGTCGTCGCGCGCGCGCCAGATGTCGCCGCGCGTATCGATCCACCAGCCCCAGCCGCCGCCCAGTTTCTCGCGGCCCGTGTTGAGCGTGAACTCGTCCTGATCGAACGCACCGTTGCCGTTGGCGTCGCGCCAGATCCAGTCGCCGCCGGGCGGCGCGTTGGGCACGTGCAGGACCGGGCGCTCGCGGCCCGCGATAAAGTCCGAGGGAATCGCGATTTCGCCTTCATGTTGCGGATCGAAGCGATAGATCTTCAGATGGTCCGCATACATGTCCGTGAGATAGAGGAACGTGTGACCATCCAGCTCGCGTGCGGTGGGCAGACCCGGCCACTGGTCCGTGTGAAAGACCGGGTCG
Source organism: Paraburkholderia sp. AV2 (assembly GCF_054968425.1). Classification (NCBI taxonomy): domain Bacteria; kingdom Pseudomonadati; phylum Pseudomonadota; class Betaproteobacteria; order Burkholderiales; family Burkholderiaceae; genus Paraburkholderia; species Paraburkholderia sp. AV2. The sequence goes on along the minus strand of NZ_JBANLK010000003.1, from coordinate 233,763 downwards.
TCCGGATAGCGGAAGCGATTGTTCAGGAATCCAATATACTTCCAGTCCTGTCCCGGCGGCTTCGAGAGATCCAGTTCGAAGCGCTTGTTGCCCGTATAGACGCTATTGGGACGCGACGGGTCCATCCACGCGCCGTCCACGAACAACAGGCCCTCGATATTCCAGTTGCGTTTGCCTTCCGGGGTATAGCTCTCGAGCGTCGCGCCGAGGCCCGCGCCGATGCTGTCGTGGCGCGGCCCGATGCCGTTCGTCGAAACGTAGATGTTGCCGTGCGCATCCGCCGCCACGCCGGTCAAGCCGTTGAAGCGGCCAGGACCGGGCCACCCCGGCACGCCCGAGAAGATGCCGCCGCGCTCGCCAAGCGCGCCTCCCGGCGCGTAGGTGTCGCCGTTGCGTGTGTAGATCAGGATCTGCTGGCGCGGGCCGTTATCGGCAATCAGGATGCGCTGCGCGGGATCGACCGCGATATCGACGGCAACCGAGTCGGCGGGAAGCGCGAGCGCTGCATCGGAAATCAGCTTGCCCTGCGCCGAGTAGTGCGCGACGCGCGGCGTGCGGTCGCTCAGCGTGCCGGTGAGCACCCAGAGCGAGCCGTCGCCCGCGATCGCGATGCGACCCGGTTCGTGCACGCTCCATTGCGACTGACGCTGCATCGTATTGGCGTCGTACACCTCGATGCGGTCCATCGCCGTGTTGCTCACATAGAGCGTCGAGTCGGTGGCAGCAAGACCGCCGATGTCGGCACGCGTGCCGCTCGCGACGTCATTGATGCGCAGGAATGCGCCGGCAAGCTGCGCGTGAGGATTGAGCGGATCCGGCGAGGCCTGGAACGCGGCAGCGCGCTTAGGCTCGCCGAGCGGCCGCCGCGTAATGCCGATCCACTGATGCCCCTTCGGCGGCCAGATGCCGTTGCCGACCAGGTGCCCCTTCTCGTTGCCGACGCCCACGGCGGCATACAGATAGCGAGGGTTGACGGCCACGGCGTTACCGCCACTGCCGCCCCAGCCGTGCGTGCCGCCCGCGAAGCCGAGCGCCTTGCCGTCCTGATACTCGCTGATTTCGGCGCCGCTCTCGTCCCACGGCGCGTTCGTATAGACCTTGCCGTCGGGCGTGACCGCAATTGCCGTGATATTGATTTGCACCCACGTGCCCTGACCATCGCCATACGTATTGCCGATCCACGACGTAGTCACATTCAGTTGCGGCGCAGCCACCGTCTGAACCGACGACGTACAGACGAACGCGCACAGGGCGGCTAGCGCCAGCGGCCTGCGCATGCGGCGACCGGAACTCGTTGAGGGCAAGGGCAATCCTCCGTTGGGGTTTACGGCAATCTGTCCGGATCATGCCGTACATCCCATGAGAAAAATCACCCTGCAAAAAGCGAAAATAATTCAAAAAAATTCAATGCTTTTTGAACGCCGCGTCAATATTTCCGCATCGTTCCTGATAGATCCATTCCGGTCAGAAATGCTCGTCTCGCTGCGGTTCACGTCGTTTTTTCCGTTTTCTTCCGGTGCAATTCCACCCATACCGCATTTCCAATTCGATATCGCGACGCATATTCCCGTATCGATCATTTTCATATTCCATTCACGCGTCCATATATTTCGCCGTTTTTACGCATTTAATTCTTTCTAGAATGACCCGGACATTCTGCGCCTCAATTGACCGGATACCCGATGACCGTAACGAACCCGGCAAGTCCCGCTACCTCATCCCATCGCATCGCCCAACTGGACGGACTGCGCGCGATCGCCGTGATGGCCGTGTTCGCGCAGCACGCGCTGCACGCGCCGCTGTGGATGGGGGTCGACCTGTTCTTCGTGCTGAGCGGCTTCCTCATTACCGGCATCCTGCTCGAACGCAAGGCGCGTGGGCAGTCGTACTTCAGTTATTTCTACGCACGCCGCGCACGGCGCATCCTGCCGCCGTACATCCTGCTGCTGGTCGTGTCCTCGCTGCTGTTCGGCTTCGGCTGGGCGCACTACTGGCCGTGGTACGCCTTCTTCGCCACCAATATCGGCGACGCACTGGGCCAGAGCGGGCACGACAGCCTCAACATCCTCTGGTCGCTCGCCGTCGAGGAACAGTTCTATATCTTCTGGCCCTTCGTCGTGCTGCTGTTGCCCGAGCGCATGCTGGCCTTCGTGGCTGCCGCGCTGATCGTGCTCGTGCCGGTGCTGCGCGCCGTCGCCACACCGTGGTTCGCCACCTACTGGCCGATCTATTACCTCACGCCGTTCCGCATGGACCTGCTCGCCGCAGGCGCGCTCCTCGCCGTGCTCGTGCGGCGCGACCGCAACGCACTCGAACCGTTCAAGGTGCCCGCGGTGGTGTTCTTCTGCGCGGCGCTCGCCACGCTGGCGTGGCTGCATCTGCACTACCCGCGCTTTCGCGCCACCAACACGCCGCTTTCGAATGCGCTGCTCTACAGCATTTCGCTCGTGCTCTGCACCTCGCTCGTCATCGTCGCCCTGCAGGCGAAAGGCCTCGTGCGGCGCCTGCTGAGCCATCCCGTACTCGTGTATATCGGCACCATCAGCTACACGATCTACCTCATCCACCTCACGTTCCTCTACGCAGTGTGGCCGCTCGGCCATGGGCGCTATGCGAGCGCCGCGCTGGCGCTCGCCTTGACGCTCGCCTACGCGAGCGCAAGCTGGTTCCTCTTCGAACGGCGCCTCACGCGCGGCCCGCGTGCGCGGCACGGCACGGCGCCGAACGCCGTGTCCACGGCGCGCACGGCTTCCGCTCCCCGCACGCAGGTATGAATGCGGCCCTGAACACAGCCCTGAGCGCAGCCCCGAATCCGAACCCTTTCGACTTCTCGTCATTGACTACAAGGCAGATTCCATGAACGAACAACGCAAAGCCATCATCACCGGCGTCTCCGGCCAGGACGGGGCCTATCTCACCCGGCTCCTGCTCGACAAGGGCTATCACGTCACCGGCACTTACCGGCGCACGAGCTCCGTGAACTTCTGGCGCATGAACGAGCTTGGCGTTCTCGACCACCCGGCGCTCGAACTCGTCGAACACGATCTGACCGATGCGGGCTCCACCCTGCGCCTCGTCGAGCGCGCCCATGCCCTGGAGGTCTATAACCTCGCGGCGCAGAGCTTCGTTGGTGTCTCGTTCGACCAACCCGTCACGACGGCCGAAGTCACCGGCATCGGCGCGCTGAATCTGCTCGAAGCGATTCGCGTCGTAAATCCACGCATCCGCTACTATCAAGCTTCGACCTCCGAAATGTTCGGCAAGGTCCGCGCCGTGCCCCAGTGCGAGGATACGCCGTTCTATCCGCGCAGCCCCTACGGTATCGCGAAGCTGTTCGCGCACTGGTCCACCATCAACTACCGCGAGTCGTACGACATCTTCGCCACGAGCGGCATTCTCTTCAATCACGAGTCGCCGCTGCGCGGCCGCGAGTTCGTGACGCGCAAGATCACCGACTCCGTCGCGAAGATCAAGCTCGACAAGCAACCCGTGCTCGAACTCGGCAATCTCGACGCGAAGCGCGACTGGGGTTATGCCTCCGAATACGTGGAAGGCATGTGGCGCATGCTGCAGGCCGACCGTCCCGACACCTACGTGCTCGCCACGGGCCGCACCGAAACCGTGCGCGACTTCGTCACGATGGCCTTCGCCGCGGCGGGCATCCAGCTCGAATGGTCGGGCCGCGACGAACGCGAAACCGGCGTCGACATCTCGAACGGGCGGACGCTCGTGCGCGTGAACCCGCGCTTCTACCGCCCCGCCGAAGTGGACCTGCTGATCGGCGACGCGAGCAAGGCGCGCAACGAACTGGGCTGGCAAGCCCAGACCACCCTGGAACAGCTCTGCCAGATGATGGTGGCCGCCGACCTTGCGCGCAACGAGCACCATGACACCTTCTGATACGCAGCGCGCTCCACGCGCGCTGATCACCGGCATGGGTGGTTTCACCGGCCGCTACATGGCCGCGCGGCTCGTTGCCGGCGGCTATCGCGTATGGGGCACGGTGCGCAGCCAGGAGCGCGTGCCGCGCGAAACCACCCCCATAGCCGCAGACCTGCTCGACGAGCAAGCGCTTGCCGACGCCGTGGAAACCGTGCAGCCCGATGTCGTGCTGCACCTCGCCGCCGTGGCCCACGTGGCCAATGGAGATATCGCCCGCACCTATGCCGTGAACGTGGTAGGCACGCGCAATCTGCTCGATGTGCTGACACGACAGTCCCACGTGCCACGCGCCGTCCTCATCGCCAGCAGTGCGAACGTTTATGGCAACACGACGCAAGGCGTCATCGACGAAGGCGTAACCCCGCAACCTGCCAACGACTACGCCGTGAGCAAGCTCGCGATGGAGTATGTAGCGAAGCGCTGGAACGCACAGTTACCGCTCGTGATCGCACGCCCCTTCAACTACACGGGCGTGGGCCAGAGCCCCGACTTCCTGCTGCCGAAGATCGTCTCGCACTATGCGCGCGGCGAACGCGCGATCTCGCTCGGCAACCTCGACGTGAGCCGCGACTTTTCCGACGTGCGCGACGTGGTCGACGCCTACGCGCAGCTCATCGAAGCCGTCCCCCGCGGCGAAACCTTCAACGTCTGTTCGGGCGCGGGCTGGACGCTGCAAGCCGTGCTCGACGCGCTCGCCAGGATCGCCGGCTATGCAATCGAGGTTACGGTCGATCCGCGCTTCGTTCGCGCCAACGAAGTGCGCCAGCTCGTCGGCTCGCACGCGAAGCTCGACGCGGCGATCGGCCCGATGACGCGCGTGAAGCTGGAAGACACACTGCGCTGGATGTACGAGGACGCCCGCCGCCGCGTCGCCTGACGCCGGCGCGGCGGACGGTCTGGCTTCTCGATCTCAATGCGCGCCGTTCGCGGCGCCGGTCAAACCAATCGCCTCCGCATAGACCGCGGCTACGCGTTTCGCGATCACCGCGTTATCGAAGTGATTGCGCGCGTAGTCGCGGCACGTTTGCGCGTCGGGCAGCTTGATGCGCCCCGACAGCGCCGCGTCGATGCCATCGGCAATCGCGCCCACGCCCGTGGCGGGCAGCACGAGATTCTGCGAGAGCCCCGCCACGGCTTCCGGCAGCCCGCCCACGGGCGTCACGAGCACCGGCGTGCCGGCCGCCAGCGACTCCACCGTGATGAGCCCGAAGCCCTCCAGCGCGACCGTGGGCACGACCGAAAGCGTCGCGGCGCGATACAGCGACGGCAGATGCGCATCGGGCACGAAGCCGAGCAGCTTCACGTTGTCGGCCAGCCCCGCATCGTCGATGCGCTGCTGCAGTTCGGCTTCGAGGCGACCCCGCCCGGCGATCAGCAGCAGCACGTCCGGATGGCGCGAGCGGATCTGCGCGATCGCGTCAATCAGATCTTCGAGACCCATGCGGCGCACGAGCCGCCGCACGGCCAGCACGATCGGCCGTCCCTGCGGCAGTTGCAGCTTCAGGCGCGCCTCCGCCTGCGTGCAGGGCGGATCGAACTGCGCCGTGTCCACGCAGCCCGGCACCACGCGCACCCGCTCCGGGGAAATCGCATAGCGTTTCGTGAGGATGTCGCCGAACGCGCGCGACAGCACAATGAGGCGCGAGGAGCGCTCGTACACCGACTGCTCCAGATAATGCTTGATGCGCTGGCTCAGCGAAGCCGCGCCTTCCACGAAGCTTTCGTCGGCCCACGGTCCCTGGAAATGCGAGACCTGCGGAATGCCGCGCGTCACGTCGAGCCCGGGGAACGTATAGAGCGCGAAATGCGAAGAGATCACGTCGGGCCGATGCCGGCGGATTTCGCGCCGCAGCGCGTGGCGCGCCGCCATGAGGCGCAGCGGCAACGCGCGCGCGGCGGAACCGAAACCATTGATCGCCCCGCCGCTGTCCTGCGCGACCTTGGGCGAGCCGGCCACCACGCCGCGCACGTGAACGCCCGCGCCCGGCAGCGCGCCCACGAGCGAGTAATACATGCGGTCGAGTCCGCCCGCGCGTTCGGGAAACCAGTGCATGCCGATCTGCAGCGAATGGATGGAGTGAGTCGTCATCGCGTGTGTCCTCGTTCTATTCGTATTTCAAAGGGTTTCGGCGCGCGGCAGCGCGGCGGACGTCAGCACGCGGCCCTCGCCCGCGCCTGCCGCTTCTGCCACGTCCGCCGCTTCGTTCACGTCGCCGGCCAGTTGCCGGTACAGCGCAATGTATTGCGCGGCCATGCGCGCCCAGCCGAACGACGTCGCGAGCCGCGCCGCCGCTTCGCCCATCGCATGGCGCCGCCGCGTGTCGTCGGCAAGCTGCTGGACCGCGCCTGCCAGCGCCGCCGCGTCGTCGGGGTCGTCGAGCACGATGCCGCAGTCCGGCGTGATGATTTCGGCGCCGCCCGCCGTGCGCGCGGTGACGACCGGCAAACCGGCCGCCATGGCCTCCAGCAGCGAGAGACTCATCGCTTCGTAGCGCGAAGGAAAGACATAGGCGTCCACGGAGCGCATCAGGACCGGCATCTCGCGCACGAGGCCGAGGAAATGCACCCGCGATTCGATGCCCAGCGACTGCGCAAGCGCCGGATAGGGACTGCCGGGCAGATAGCCCGCCACGGCGAGATGCACGCGCTCGGGCAGCGCTTTCAGCGCATGCAGCACGGTGCCCAGATTCTTGCGCGGCGTACGCAGGTCACCCACGAAGAGCAGCAAAAACGCGTCGGCCGGCAAGTCGAATTTCGCCCGGTTGCCGCTCGCCGTCGAAAAGGCCTGCGTATCGACGCCGTTGTAGATCACGTCGAGACGCTCCACGGGCTCGCCGCCGCAGGCGCCGATCTCGTCGGCCACTTTGCGCGAAACGGCGGCGATCACGCGCGAGCGCCGGTACGCCCAGCGTTCGAGCATGGCGTTTGCGCGCGTATAGACGAACTGATACGCCGACCAGACGCCGCCCGTGAGCGCAAACGGGTAATACTTGCTGCGCGCCCAGCCGCCGTGCACGAAGTGAGCGGTGTTGACGTCCGCGTGAGCCCACGTGATGAAGCCGTTCACATGCAGCACGTCGTACTCGCGGCGATGCCGGCGCAGCCACAGCGCGCTCTTCGCCGCGAACACCTGCTGGCGCAGCAGATTGGTGGGCCACGCGCGCGAGGGCTGCACCTGTACCCACTTTACGCGCGGATGCGCAAGCAGCTCCGGCGCGACGTGCGAGGCCACGAGCGTCACCTCGAAGCCCTCTTCGAGCGCGGCGCGCGCGATCTCGTGATTGACGCGCCCCTGGCCGTCGTTATGGCGCACGACGTGCGTGACGATTGCAACTCTCAATCGGTGATCTCCTTGATGCGGGCCTGACGGCGCGTAAGCTTGCGCCAGTGGCCCGCGGCGAGCAGGGAAAAGACACTGGAAAACAGCAGCAGACCGCCGGTGCCCACCAGCGAGTTCGTGAACACGAGCATGGCGAAGATCGAGATCGCGAGGCTCAGGCACGCCGTGGCATAGCGGTCCTCGGGCATGCGCAGCGCCTCGCGCACGGCGCGCACGATGAGCCACAGCACGCCGGAGAGGTACAGCAGCGTGCCGGGCCAGCCGAGCACGAACGGAACGTTCATCACGCCGCTGTCGAAGCTGCCGTACTTGCTGAGCTGGCCGTTGCTGCTCGACAGCTTCGTCGAGGCACCCGTGGCGCCCAGCCCTTCGCCCGTGACGTCGGTGAAGGCAGTTTTCGCGAAGTCCGCGTAGAACTGGTTGCGCGCCTGGTAGCTCTGGTCGTTGCTGAGGTTGCCGAGCGTGTTCAGGCGCTGCTGCATGCGGTCCGCAATCGGCCCGATGGTGAGCAGCGGCACGCAGGCGCCCGCGAGCACGAGCGCGCTCACGATGATGCGAATGCGCACGCGATTGCTGGACTTCATCAGTTGAATCAGCATGGCGATCGCCCAGCCGCCCCAGGTGGAACGCACGAGCGAGAGCGCGAACGCGAAGAAGCCGAAGGCCGCCGCGACCCAGCGCACGCGGTGCTTCGCCGCCATGACGAACACCATCGCCCCCATCATCGCGAACGCGAACGGTCCCGACGAATTCATCGTGCTGAACACGCGCACGCCGAACGGCACGGGATCGCCCTGCGAGTCCATGTCCGAGCCCATCATCCACATGGCGTCCCACGGCGGCATCACGAAGAACTGCACGAGGCCGTAGGCGCCCATCACGAGCATGCCGTAGATGAAGGTGTTGACGATGGTGTCGCGGCACTCGGGATAGCGGCGCGTGAGCACCATGATGTGAAAGCCGATCAGGAGCGGATAGATCCAGTTCGCGAGGTCGTACGCGGCGGCGGCCGGACCGTTCGCGGCGAGGCCGATCACGAACGCATAGCCGATGCCGGCGAGCGCGAGCAGGAGCGGCAAGCCGCGGCGCTGCGCGAGCAGCGGGTAGTAGCGCACGAGCGAGATGCCGCTGATCATCGTGACCGCGAGCGGCGCGATCTGGATCAGGCTCGTGGGCGTGAAGGCGCCCTTGCCGAAGTCGGCGAGGCGCCGCACCTCGGGACTCAGGAACCACAGCCACCACATGAAGCCGATGTAGCGCACCGGATTCACGAAATAGAGCGAAAAGCCGACCATGATGGCCAGCACCGGAAACGCGAGCGTGAGCACCGTGCCCTGGTGTGCCGCCACCAGCAATGCCGTGAAGACCCACAGCGCCGCCGGCGGCAGCGTATCGCGGCCCAGCGCGCGGCGCAGGCCCGACGGCTGCCGGCTCTGCGCGGGCGAGGCGGATGCGGGGGAGGACGGCTGGCCTGGCAGCAGCGGCCCGGATGCGGCGTAAGGCGTGCGCATCGTCAAAGGCCCCGCGTCAGCCCGCGCACCGCAGGCGCCGCGTCTGCCGCCGCGCTGCGCGCCTGTTGCGCCTCGCGCTCCAGCAACATCTCGCGCGTAAGCTGCACATGCTGAAATGCGTAGTGTTGCGTGGTCAGATCGCGCTCGCGCAACTGCTCGCCGGCCTCGCGCGCGAGGGCCCCGGCGCGCTTCGGATTCGCGGCGAGCGCGCTCACGGCCTCGCGCAACTGCTGTGCATCGAACGGCGCGACCCACGAAACGGCCTGCTCATCGAAGTAATCGTCGAGCGCGCCGACCTTCGTCGCGACCATCGGCTTGCCGAGCGCGGCGGCCTCGAGCATCACTGTGATGCCGGACGCGTGCGTATTGGGCCGCAGCGGCACGACGATCAGGTCGGCCCAGTCGTAGAGCGCGCGCTGCTGCTGGATGCCGGAAACGCGCGCGATCTCGACGTTCGGCGCGCGCGCCGAAGACGGCATGCGCCGCCGCGTGGCGATACGCACCTCGAAGCGCGGGTCGTTGCCGAGCGCCTCGACGAGCGTGGTCCAGTCGCGGTCGCGGTCGTTGCCGATGGCGGCCACGCGCAACGGCGCGTGCGGCTGCCATGGCGCGGGCGGGCTCAGCGGAAAATCGCTGGTGTTCAGACCGTAGAGCACGCGACGCGCGTTGCGCCCGAAATAACGGCCGCACAGGGCGGCATTCTCGCTCGCCAGCGTGGTGAGCATGTCGGCACGCCCGAGCAGCCGGCGATAGAGCGCGCGGCGCAGCGCGCCGTAGCCGGCCCAGCGGTCGAGCAGCCAGACGCTTTGCGCGAGCAGGAGCGGCCGGTCGCCGCCCTTGCGCGCCCGCATCAACAGCAGCAGCGCCACGGCCAGATGCTCCTGCTCCGTATGCGTCCAGATCACGTCAGACTGCAGGATCGCGCGGCGATTGCGCCACGTATGAATGAAATCGAAGCCGAGCGCCGCCTTCAGCGCGCGGCGCAGAAAACGCATGGGCGCGCGCTCGTTCGCGTCCCGCGAATAGTCGAGCGCGAATTCCGGCGATTCGGCGAAATGGTAGCCATACAGGCAGCCGATGTTCTCGCCCTGGCGATAGCGGCGCGGATCCGCTCCGTAGAAAAGATGGACGTGGACTTGCGTACGGCTCATTCGGGGTCCTCCGTAGTATTGCTTCGGCCTGCTTTCTTCGTCTCGCCGTTCAGGCGAGTGCTCGGCGTGCCTCGCGTGCGCCGCCGCGCACGGCGCGCCAGCGCGCGAACGCCGCGCCCGGCTGCTGCCCGCGCAGCGCGCCCATGGCCACGTGCAGCATGCCGGGGTAGACGCGCGTGCCGACCAGCGCGTACCACCACCACGCCATCTCGCGCCGCAGCGGCGAAAGATGGGCGCGCAGGATGAGGTGCAGGTTGAATGCCGCGTTGCGCAGGGAAGCAAGCGTCTGCGCATTGCGCGGATCGTCGCCGGGACGCGGCGCCGGATAGTGGTCCACGGCCACGCGCGGGTCGTAGACGAGCTTCCAGCCGGCGTGCTTCACGCCCATGCTGAACGCCATGTCGTTGTGGGTCTGCGCACCCGTGCCGCGCAGGCGGCGATCGAAGCGCAGGCCCGCGATGGCGGCGCGCCGGTAGCTCATGTTGGCGCCCTTGAGCAGATCGACTTCGCGCGCGGCGCCCACACCCAGGTGATGATTGCCGACGATGCGGCCCGTGCGCTGCAGCTTGCCCACGAGTTCACGCTCGCCGTCGAGCATGCGGCCGTTTTCGTGAACCCAGTCGCGTCCGCCCAGCGCGCCCAGTTGCGCATCGGCCTCGAACCACGCGGCGATGCGTTCGACCCAGTCCGCGCGCGGCGCAGCGTCGTCGTCGGTGATGGCGATCACGTCGCCCGTCGCAGCTTCCAGGCCGCGGTTGAGCGCCGCCACCTGGCCCGGCTCGTCGACGATCGCTATATCCACGTTCAGCACGCGCGGCGTCACGTGTTCCGCAAGGCACGCATGCGTCGCTTCGTCGTCGGCGCGCGCGACCACGACGATCTGTTCGGGCGCGCGCGCCTGGCGCAACAGCGCCGAGAGGCAGCGCGCGAGGTCGTCGGGGCGCCGGTAGGTGGGCACGAGCACGGTCACTTTCATCGCACGATTTCTCCGTGTTGGGTTCGGTCCGGACTGCGTCCCATGTCTCAGGCGCTCAGGTATTCCTGCACGCCGGCATAGCCGTAGCCATAGTTGCCGCGCGCGCGCTGCGGCACCGCGTTGAAGATGCCGCCCTGCACCCGCACGCCGGCGGTGCGCAGACGCTTGAGCGTATCGGCGATCTCGCCTTCCGAATGCATGCCCGAGCGCAGCACGAGGAACGTCGACCCCGCGTGACCGCCGATGATTGCGGCGTCCGTCACGGCCAGCACGGGCGGCGTGTCGACGAGCAGAATGTCGTAGCGCTTCGAAAGTCCTTCGAGGTACTGACCGAGACGCGGCGACATCAGCAGCTCGGACGGATTAGGCGGGCGGCGGCCGCACGAGATGAAGTGCAGGTTGTCCACTTCGGTCGCACGGATGGCCTCGTCGAGCGAGATCTGGCCCGACAGCAGCTCGGAAAAGCCGTTTTCCTGGGGCACGCCCAGATGGCGTTCGAGCGCGCCGCGGCGCATGTCGCCGTCGATCATCAGCACGCGCTTGCCCGAGTGCGCGAGCAGCACCGCGAGATTCGCGGTCATGAAGCTCTTGCCCACGCCGGGCACCGAACCCGTGAACATCACGACGTGGTTGCGCGCATCCATCACGCTGAACTGCAGCGAGGTGCGCAGACTGCGCAGGCTCTCCACCGTGAGGTCCTTCGGGCAGGCGTTGGCCAGCACTTCGCGCAGGCGCGTGCCGCCGCGCGCGGGAGCGCGCTTCTCGAGCGCCACCTGCTCCGCCGAAAGCGGCACGAGACCATACACGGGCAGATGGAACGTGCGTTCGATCTCGTCGGCGTCGACGATGCCCTTGAAGAGGTTGCGGCGCATCAGCACGAAGCCGGTGCCGAGAATCAGGCCAAGCAGCGTCGCCGCGGAAATGATCAGCAGCTTCTTCGGCTTCGAGGGCTTGCCCGGGCGCATCGCCGTGTCGACGATATGCACGTTGCCGCCCGTGCCCACGCGCTGCACCGAAAGCTCCTGGATACGGTTGAGCAGCAGGACGTAGATGTCTTCCGCCACCTTGGCGTCGCGCTGCAGTTGCACCGCCTTCACCTCGGTTGCCGGCAGATCGCGGAAACGCGTGTCGTACTTCTGCTGTTCGCCCTCGAGCTGCGCGAGTTGCTGGCGCGCCGCGATGAGCACCGGATGCTGGTCGCCGAAGCGCTGGTCGAGCGAAGCGATCTGCAGCTTGAGCGCCGAAACCTGCTGCTCGTACTGCACGCTGCCTTCCAGATAGATCTTCGCCTCGTCGCTCGCGTCGATCGAGCCGGACTGCTTTTGATACGCGGTCAGCGCGGCTTCCGAGCGCTCCAGGTCCGACTTCAGGCGCGGTTCTTCGCCGCGCAGGAAGTCGAGCATCTTGCCCGCGTCGGCCTGCTTGGTCTCGATGTGCTGGTGCACGTACGACTGCCCCACCGCGTTGGCAATGTCGGCGGCGCGCTGCGCGTCGGTGTCTTCGAGCGAGATGTCGATCACGCCCGTCTGCTTGCCCTGCTCCTGCACCGTGATGGCATTCTGGAACGCCGTCACGGCGTCGAGATCGTTCATGCGCACGACGGTAAAGCGCGTGCCGGGACGCGCCACGAGCTTGTTCACGAGGAGCGTGATGCCGCTGCCCTGCGCGACCTGCCCCGCAACGCCTTCCAGCAGCCGCCCGCCTTCGGGGCCGCTCAGCGCGTAGCGGCCGTCTCCGAGCGCGGTCATCGTGAGCTTCTGGCCTTCGAGCGAGGGCGGCACTTCCACCGAATCCACGTCGGCCACCTCGCCGCCCCATGCGTACGAGTTCATGCCGAGCCATGGCTTCGCAGGAACGCCCGGCGTGGCGAGCCGGCTCGCGAGACTGCCCAGCACCGGAATCGTGTCGGGCGAGACCGAGAAGTTCAGCTTGAACTGCTGGACCACGGGCTCGATCACACTGCGACTCTTGATCATCTCGATCTCGGCGTCCGTGGGCAGCGAGGTCGAGGAGCCGCTCTTGATGTCGGCGCCCGTTTGCGTCTGCGTGAGCGCCTGCGACGTGTAGTCGGAGGTCTCGACGCGAACCTGGGTATCGGCCGAGTAAACGGGCTTTGCCACATAGCAGTAGAACACCGCGATGGCGATCACGGCCGCCGCGATGGCGATGAGCCAGCCGATGTCGTCGAGAATGACGCGCAGCAACTGGCCGAGGACCACGTCCTCTTCTTCGGTGCGGACCGCTGGGGCCGCCTGATGGGTGAATTGCGTGCTCACGTTACGATCCCCATGTCTCGTGTTGCGCCAGTGCGTTCTGCTTCCGGATGGCCATGCGCGTCACTGCACGATCTCCTTCAGGTAGAAGACGGACTGGATGGTGGGCAGCACCTGCTGCAACAAGCGGTTGAAGGTGGCCGAGGCCGCCGTGCCGACATATACGACATCCATCGGCTGGAGGTCGAAATGCGAGGACAGCATGATGGCGTCCGGCTTCGTCATGTCGAGGCGGTAGATATCGGGATGGGTGGGGTTGTCTTTCATGCCCCGCATCACGAACACCTGGCGCGGGTTGGCGTCGGTGTCGAGAATGCCGCCCGCCGCCGTGAGCGCGTCCGCGATCGTGAAGTCGCCGCGTATCATGCCCGCCTGGGTGGGCGTCTTCACTTCGCCCATGACGAACACTCTGCTATCCGAACGATCCGGCACATAGACCGTGTCGCCGTTCTGCAGCATCACGTCCTGGCTCGTATCGCCCTTTTCGAGCATGCGGTTCGCGTCGAGCACGTAAAGCTTGTGGTCGCGCGTGAGCCGCACGCGGTTGATGTCGGCGTTGTCGGTCGTGCCGCCCGAACGCGTGATCGCGTCGGTCAGCGTAAGCGGCACGTCGCTCATCGCGAGCGGCCCCGGCGTCTTCACGTCGCCCGTCACCTGCACCTTCTGGCTGCGGTACGCAAGCACCCGTACGTCCACCTGTGGATTCTTCACGTACGGACCGAGGCCGGAGGCGATCTGGTCGCGAAGCTGGCCCGGTGTCTTGCCCGCCGCCATCAGGCGGCCCACGAACGGGAAGTAGATCGTGCCGTCCGAGGCGACGGTCTGCCCATAGGGGTCGGCCTCGCCCGGCAGCGCGTTCGTGTACGGCTGCGTGAGCGTCTGCCCCAGCGTCTGCGTGGTGTTGCCGCCCGTCGAGAACGTCGAGCCCTGCGGCGTCGAAAGTTCCGGATGGTCGTACACCGTCACGCCCAGAATGTCCTGCGGCGCGATGTGATAGACGTAGTCAGCCGGACTGCTGTAGCGCGACGGCGGCAGGGGCCGCGGCGGCGCGGACGCGGCTGCCTGAGCCATCTGCATGACGAGCTGCGAGTCGATCAGGTGCACGGTGTACTGCTGCTGCGGCTGATTCGACGGCTGCTCCTGCAGGCTCGAGGTGTCGAGATAATTGCCGGGCGCCGTGGCGCAGGCCGACACGAAGGCGCTAAGCGCCAGTACACAAGCTAGTTTCATCCTTGGCATATTCGGCTCAGCCATCCCTTCACCAGACGATCCATCAACTCGAGACTCTCGCGGTACGCTTCCTCGTGGAGGCCGTGCGGATCCGCGACGTCCGAGTTCTCCCAATTGCCGAGCGCATACACCTTGCCGCGCGCGGTCGGATCCAGCCGCTCCACTTCGGACACCTGACGGCGTTCCGTGACGAGCACGAGATCGGCGGCACGCACGAGCCGGCTCGTGAGCCGCCGCGCGCGATGTGCGCCCATCCCGACATTGACACCGCGCTCGGCGAGCAGGCGCTGCATCATCGGGTCCATGTCGGCGCCCTCGCGCGCGCGCAGGCCGGCCGAGTGAAACGAACCCGGCTGCGGCGCGGCCGCCCTGAAAAGCTGCTCTGCCGCCGGCGAGCGGCAAACGTTCGCATGGCAAACGATCAGCACGTCGTTGAACATGGCACCTCCCTCGTGTTGCAGACCGGCCCGCTCAGGCCGTCACGCCCGCGCGCGCCGCGTCTTCGGCGCGCGCCCGGCTCGCCTGTGCCGCGCTCGCGCGGCCCACCGCGTGATATTCGATTCCGAGCTCCTGCAAGGCAGGCGGGTCGTAGAGATTGCGGCCGTCGAACACGATCGGCGACTTGAGGCGCGCCTTCAGCAGGTCGAAGTCCGGCGCCTTGAATACCTTCCATTCGGTCACGACGACAACGGCGTCGGCGTCGCTCGCCGCGTCCATCGCATCGGCAGAAAACGCGAGGCGCGCGTGCTGTTCGGGCTGCGCCGCGAGATCGAGCGCCAGCACGCGGCGTGCCTCGTCGGTGGCCACCGGATCGTAAGCGCGCACCTGGGCGCCGCGCGCGAGCAGCTCCGCGATCAGCGTGCGGCTGGGCGCCTCGCGCATGTCGTCGGTATTCGGCTTGAACGCGAGACCCCAGACGCCGAACGTGCGTCCCGTGAGATCGGAGCCGAAGCGCGTGACGATCTTTTGCGCAAGCACCAGCTTCTGCGCGTCGTTTACCGTTTCCACCGCGCGCAGAATCTGCAGCGGCTCGCCGAAATCCTCGGCCGTGCGCATCAGCGCCTTCACGTCCTTCGGGAAGCACGAGCCGCCGTAGCCGCAGCCTGCGTACAGGAAGTCGTAGCCGATGCGCGGGTCCGAGCCCACGCCGCGGCGCACCGCCTCGATGTCGGCGCCCACGCGGTCGGCCAGATTGGCCAGCTCGTTCATGAACGAGATACGCGTGGCCAGCATCGCGTTCGCGGCGTATTTCGTGAACTCGGCCGAAGACACGTCCATGTACAGCGTGCGCTCGTGGTTGCGGTTGAACGGTGCGTAGAGGCGCTTCATCAGCTCCTTCGCGCGTTCGCCGGGCACGTCGTCGCCGCAGCCCAGCACGATGCGGTCGGGCCGCGCGAAATCCTCCACGGCCGCGCCTTCTTTCAGGAACTCGGGATTGGACACCACCGAGAACATATGCGACTCGCCGCGCCGGCGCAGCTCGCTGGCGATCGCGTCGTGCACGAGCGCGGCCGTCCCGACTGGCACCGTCGATTTGTCGACGACCACCTTGAAGCCGGTCATGTGCCGGCCGATATTGCGCGCGGCCGCCAGCACGTACTGTAGGTCGGCGGAACCGTCCTCGTCGGGCGGCGTGCCCACCGCCACGAACTGGATGTCGCCGTGGGCGACGGCCGCCGCCACGTCGGTGGAAAACGTCAGGCGTCCTGCACGGCGGTTGCGTTCGATGATCTCCTTCAGGCCCGGCTCGTGAATCGGCACGACGCCCTGGTTGAGCAGGTCGATCTTGCGCGCGTCCACGTCGAGACAGAACACGTCGTTGCCGATATCGGCCAGGCACGCGCCCGTCACGAGACCCACATAACCGCTGCCTATGATCGTCAGATTCATGCCCACCTCTTAAGTGATTGTCCGTTTGCGCCGCGCCTCAATAGGCGTTCTGTCCTGCAAAGCCCTTCCACATCGTCATTGCAACGATCTTCAGGTCCAGCGTGAAGCTCCAGTTCTGCATGTAGTGCAGGTCGAAGCGGACACGGTCGCGCATCTTTTCCACGCGGTCGGTTTCGCCGCGAAAGCCATTGACCTGCGCCCAGCCGGTGATGCCCGGCTTGATGCGATAGCGCTGCATGTAGCCGCGCACGAGGTTCTTGTAGATGTCGTCGTGCTCGAGCGCATGCGGACGCGGACCGACCACCGACATTTCGCCCTTGAGCACGTTGATGAATTGCGGCAGTTCGTCGAGGCTCGTGCGGCGCAGGAACGCCCCCATGCGCGTCACGCGCGGATCGTTGCGGCGCGCCTGCGTGACCTGCCCCGTGCCTTCCGCGTGCACCTTCATCGAGCGGAACTTGTAGATTTCGAACTCGTTGCCGTCGAGCCCCTTGCGACGCTGGCGAAACAGCACCGGCCCGCGCGAATCGCATTTCACGGCGATCGCGATGACGGCGAAAAGCGGCGCGAGCGCGGCCAGCACGCAGCCCGCGAAGAGGCAGTCGAAGATGCGCTTGGGCAGCACGCGCAGGTCGGTGATCGGCGAGGCCGCCAGATTGATGGCCGGCACGCCGAGCAGATCCACCACGGGCTGGCTGAAGAGCGAGAGCGCACGCACGTCCGGAATGAAGCGGATATTCACGAAGTCGTTGCGCAATTCCATGACGATGCGGTGGATCGTGCGCTCCTTCGAGATCGGCAGGGCCAGCCAGAGCTCGCGTATGCCGCGCTCGCGCACCTGCTGCACCATGGCCTGAAGATTGCGCTCCACGGGCACGCCGTCCACGGTGGCCTCGCCATACGCATCGCTGTCCTCATCGAACAGCAGCGCCGGGTGAAAGCCGGCTTCCGGGCGACTCTTCATCTGCTCGATCAGAAAGCGCCCGTAGCGATCGCTGCCCGCCACGGCCACGTCGCGCTGGTTGTAGCCTTCGCGGCGCAAGCCCTTGAGCACCATGTACACGAGCGCCTTCGCGACAATCAGGAACGCCACCGTCGCCACGGCCCACCACATGAGCCACAGCCGCGAGAGCGAATCGGCGCGGTGCAGGCTGAAGCTCAGCAGGATGCCGGTCGCCTCCACGGCGATCCACGCCGCGCAGACGCGGGCAAACAGGTCATAGAGCGACTTGCCGCGCCACGACTGGTAAACGCCGAAAGCGGGGAACATCCAGATCGCGAGCAGGCAGTTGAACGCGAGCGCGACACTTTCCACGTCGCCGAGCGGCACGATGCTTCCGCGATGCAGGGCGGCCGCCGCCAACGCGCCGGCGGCGATGGCGACCACGTCAAGGATTCTCGCTAGAACGCTGAACATGTCCTGCCCCTCGGTTAAATAAATGGAACGCGGCCACGCGTACGAACCGGTGGCAGCGTCTCGATAATCTTGGAAATGCAGCGCTTGTCCCTTCCTGCGCTGCTGGACTGGATCCGAATAAACCCTAATAAACCGCGATAAAATTTATCCCGCAAGGCGCAAAAGTATCTCGAAATGTATCGGGCCTCACGCACCATTATTGGCCTGTTTTTTTCGGCAAAATTTGCGCCAAAGACCTCTGATCAGACCGCCATCGACATCTGATTTCGGCACATTTTTCCTTGTTTCCAGCCAATTTGTCGGGTTTGCGACGGCATTCACAATGAATATTGATTCATTTTTACTTTATTTTTTTCAGAATCAATACCCCCATAAAGTCCTTGAACTTATTTGAAAAGAATATTTTCCGATTTCTTATTTGCATTCCGATTTATTACCGATTTAAGCATGCTACAAATCGCTGGACCGAAACCCCTTTCAGGAGAACGAGATGACGGATACGGGTTCCGCAACGGTATCGATGCGCGCGGCCGAAGTCCCTGCCGATTCGCGCAGCGCGTTGCAGGTCTGCCCTGTGGTGCTCGCAGGCGGCGCGGGCTCGCGGCTGTGGCCTCTGTCGCGCGAGCAGCACCCCAAGCAGATGATCAACCTCGTGGGCGACCATTCGCTGCTCGCCCAGACGGCTTCGCGTCTGGACGCGCTGGCCGGGCGCGTCGCGCTGACCGATCAACTGCTGATCGTGTGCAATGAAGAGCATCGCTTCACGACTGCCGAGCAGGTTCGCGGCGTGGGCAAGCGCGCCCGTCTGATTCTCGAGCCCACCGGGCGCGACACCGCGCCGGCACTGACGCTGGCCGCGCTCTCGGTGGTGAGCGAACAGCAGGATGGCATCCTCGTGGTGATGCCCGCGGATCACGCGCTCGCCGATCTCGACGCGTTCCAGACGGCCGTGGCCGAGGGCGTGCGCCACGCGGCAGCGGGCCATATCGTGACGATGGGCATCGTGCCGACGCGCGCGGAAGTGGGCTACGGCTACATTCACGTGGGCGAGCCGCTGGCCGCGGCCGAGCCCGGCGGCGCGCGGCGCCTGAACGGATTCGTCGAGAAGCCCTACTTCGAACTTGCTCAGCAGTACGTTGCTTCGCAGCGCTACTGGTGGAACAGCGGCATTTTCATCATGCGCGCCTCGACCTGGCTCGCCGCCATCCGTCACTTTCAGCCCGCGATCTACGACGCCTGCGCGGCAGCCACCGAGCACGGCACGCGGGACGGCGACTTCTTCCGTGTCGAACGCGAAGCCTTCGAGCGCACGCCTTCGAACTCGATCGACTATGCCGTCATGGAGCCGCTCGCAAGCGACCCCTCGGTGGCGCACGGCGTAGTGGTGCCGCTCGCGGCGGGCTGGACCGATCTCGGATCCTGGGACACGGTCTGGCAGGTCTCGGACAAGGACGACGCGGGCAACGTGGCGCAAGGCCGCGTGATGTTCGAAGGCGCGAGCGATACGTTCGCGCACTCCGACGGACGCCTCGTCGCCTGCCTCGGCACCCGGGATCTCGTGGTCGTGGAAACGCCCGACGCCGTGCTCGTGGCCGACCGCTCGCGCGCGCAGGACGTCAAAAAAGTCGTGCAGCGCATTCGCGAACAACACGGCAGCGAAGCGCATACGCATCGCCTCGTGCATCGTCCGTGGGGCCACTACGACTGCGTCGACGGCGGCGAACGCTTCCAGGTGAAACGCATCGTCGTCGAACCGGGCGCACGGCTGTCACTGCAGATGCATCATCATCGCGCGGAGCACTGGGTCGTCGTGCGCGGCACGGCGCTCGTCACGCGCGGCGAGGAGCGCTTCATCGTGTCGGAGAACGAATCGGCTTATATCCCGTTGGGCGTGGCGCACCGGCTGGAAAATCCCGGCAAGATGCCGCTCGAGATCATCGAAGTGCAATCGGGCTCGTATCTCGGCGAGGACGACATCGTGCGCCTCGACGATCAGTATGGGCGGCAGTGAATTCAGGCGTAAGCACGAGCTTGCACCGGCGCCATGCGCCGGTGCAAGCGGTCAGCCTGCGTGCGTTCTGGCGTGAGGCCTGAAATGCGGCTCGGTGGCACGACGTTCGTTACTGCATGCAGCCGTGTCCGCATCGCGGACCTCGGCGGCGGGCAAGAGCGTGCCGGACGCGGTATAGCGCTGCAGCGGCGCGAGGCGAACGTTGCTGCCCGCGGGCGGCGCGGAACGCGTCACGACCGTACCGCGCAGCGCCGCGGACGCCGTATGCGACGCATCACAGCACTCGCGCTCGATCCATTTGCGCGCCCAGTCATAGGCGAAATGCTTGGCCGTTTCGCGATCCTGGAACGGCGGTCCGATGAGGCCCGAGCGTTCGACACGCCGGCCGTCCTTGAGAATCTCCACCGCTGCGCGATACATGCGGTTGCGCACGGGCTGCACGGCGAGGTTCATCACATAGCCGCGCCACTCGGCCACCTGCACGGGCTGCGGCGCACTGCTCCCGCCCGGCACGCGACGCGCGGCCGCGGGGCTTTCGTCGTGCGGCACGCCCAACGCCTGCGCGCCCGGCAAAGCCGCCGGTGCAGCCGCAACGTCGTCGGCGCGCGCACGCACGGCCGGCGCGCGCTCCGCGCGATCGGACCTGGCCCGCTCGACCGGATCCGCACACGCGAGCTGGCGCGTCATGCTTTCGATCGGATCGGCAAAAGCCGGAGCGGACGCCGGGGCCGGCGCCTGCCAGGCTTCGGGGCTCTTCCAGTAGACGGCGGGCAGGCCATCGTCCTCGGCAGTCTGCCCGGCTTCGACGGCAGGTGCCGCCGCAACCTGCGAAACAGGGGGCGCAGGTTCCGGGACATAAACGAATTGACGCCCGACCTGGGTCAAGCGTTGAACGATCTCGCCAAGCGTGCCGCTCACGTGCCATTCGTCGAAGCGGCGGCGGCACGTGGGCCCGGACGGATAACGCGCGGGCAGGCGCGACCACGATTCACCCGTGGTCAAAATCCAGAGTACGGCATTGGCCACCACCCTCGGCTCGGCGCGGGGGCGGCCGCGGCGATTGAGCCGGATAGGCGGTTCATCGGCGATGAACGAGGACACCATCGTCCATTCGTCGTCGCTCAGTTCTTCGAAATTCATGCTGTTCTCCGCGCAGCCGGACCGGGGCTGCTGTGACTGGACCTTCACGCGCGGATCGTGGCTGTCCGCGTTGGAATGCCCGGTTGCACCATATGCTTATCTACCGGATTCATTTGCGCCTTACGCTGCACTCGGGCAGTGCGCGCATTCACGTTATTGACGCAAAGAACGTGGTCTCACTCGTGCAGGGGAGAATTTGTGCAGGAAGCATACCACCTGAAACCAGCCGATGAGGAGGGCCGTAATAAGTGTTACGGTTAGAAACAAAGTCCCTCATCGTACGGCGTGAATATTGCTGAAACCGCCTGTAAGCACGATGTTTCCTGCCCATCCAGCTCGCATCGCATCTCGCACGCATCTCGCATCGTCCTCCCCGCGCGGTATGCAAGTGGCCTGCTTCACGTGCATGCGCAATGACTGCTCAATGCCTGGCTCTCCTGCATTATGTTGTGCCCGCAACAAATGACAAGGTGATGAAACCTGCGTATGCACCGGTTGCACCTCGCCTGCCCATAGCGGGTGATGTGTCGCCGCGCGTGAGCACCTTCGCGCGCCCATCGACCGAATCCGTCTATATTACGAGGCACCTATTACACGATGGAGGAAGGAGTATGCAAACGTCTGTGCCTCGCGCCCTTGCCACGCTGGCCATCGCGCTCGCGCTGCCCGTGGGCGTGGCCCACGCCCAGCTCGGCAATCTGCTGAACCAGAGCGGCAACAGCGGCTCGGCCGGCAATGCGCTCGGCGCGCTCGGCGGCAACAGCGGGTCCGGCGGCCTGAGCTCGCTGGCCGGGGGCTCCTCGCTCACGTCGGGCAGCCTCGGCAACGTCACCGGTCTGCTCCAGTACTGCATCAAGAACAACTACCTCAGTGCGGACAGCGCGAGCGGCGTGAAGGACTCGCTGCTCAGCAAGCTGCCCGGCGGCGCGAATACGACCGATAGCGGCTACACCCAGGGCAGCAAAGGCGTACTGACCTCCGGCAGCGGCTCGCAGGTCGATCTTTCGGGCGGCGGCCTCAAGGAAGCCGCCACGCGCCAGGTCTGCGACAAGATCCTCGCCCAGGGGAAGTCGATGCTGTAACGCCGGCAGCCTCCGTGGCGCCTGCCGTTCCGGCGCTGCAGGCGCAGTCGAGGCGCGATGCGCGCGACCCGGATGTGGGCTCGCGCGCACTGCGGCGCAATTTATGTGCCGCGCCGCTTGAACATGAATGGCGTTCGGGTGTCGAATGGGTCATCCCGGGTGTTGTGTAGCAGTCGTGTCACGATCATGAGCCAGCGCCGTACTCCCGTATTCGCATTCTTCGCAGGCCTCGCCGCCATGCTGGCGCCCGCATTCGCGCATGCCGACGGCCTCGACGAGCAGTTCGACTGCCGCTCGAACCCGCATGCCTTCATCTCGTCGCTGATCGACGAGAAGTCGATCGATCCCCGGCCAACCCGGGTCGAGGCAAACTCCGTCAACGCATTCCGCCCGGCACACGGCGGGCAACTCAGCGCATTCGGCTTTCCTATTTACGTGGTAGTCGGCTACGAGCGCGACGACTCGCTCTTTCACCATGGCTCCGGCAAGGAGATCGACTCGCCGCTCTACGGCGTGGTGGTCTCCGCCCCCGCGGACTCGGTGCGGGTGCGCCTGCGCGAGGCCAACAGCGACGCAACGGTACAGACCGTCGTGCCGTTCATGCTCACGGCCATCGTCTGCGGCGGCTAGGGTCGGTTCCCGTCAATCGCCGCCAGCAGCTCGTCAATCCTCGTCAGACGCCGAAGTAAGCCATCGTGCCGAGCACCGCGCCCGCCACCGCAATGCCCATCGACGTGTACTGCAGCCAGCGCCGCCGCGTGAGCAGCGTGATCGCCGTGAGCGCGATGGAAATCTGGATGGCCATGGTGGCCTGAGCCCAGCGATGATGGCCGTGCATGAGCCCCTCGCTGCGCGCGTCGTTTTGCGCAACGGCTTTCTCGAGTGCTTCGGCCTGCGCGCGTATCGGCTCTTTTTGCTGGCGATATTTTTCGGCGTCCGCCGCGAAGCGATTGTGGGCCTCGCCGGTATTGCCCGAAAGCGCCTCGCCCAGTTCCGCGAGATTCTGCTTCTCGCCCTTCGCCTGGTAATACGCCCACTGGTTCGCGGCCTCCGTCTTGAGGATCGCCGCTTCGTTCTTGTAATAGAGCGCGAGATTTTCGCTCGTCCCGCTCTGATACGCGAAAATCGCGCCGATCGACGCGAGGATCGCCGTCATCACCGCCATGCGGCTCGCAAACGGATCCCCTGCCCCACGCGCGCCGTGACCGGCGGCGGCGTGCTCGACCGCGTGATCGTGCGGCCCGTGCACTTCATACTCATCAGACATCCCCACACTCTCCGATAAAACCCGCTCAGGCGCGCCTGCCTTTCGGGAGCGTCAATTATCGTGAGCGCGGCGCACTTGTCCAGTACGCAGCAGGGCATTGCCGTAACAAAAAATACGGGGTCGACGTAACAGAAAGCGAAACGAAGGATTCGCGGCGCCCAACACGGCCCCCTGGCGGGCGCGCAAAAGGAAGCGGCCCGCGAAACCGCCGCTCGACGAACGGAGATCCCGCGGGCCGCTTGCGCGTGCCTTGGCCGGCCATCTAGCCGCCCAGATAGGCCCGCTTGATGTTGTCGTTGGCGAGCAGATTGTCGGCGCTGTCGGCCAGCACCACGCGGCCCGTTTCGAGCACATAGCCGCGGTCGGCCACGTTGAGCGCCTTGTTCGCGTTCTGCTCGACGAGGAACACCGTGACGCCTTCGTCGCGGATCGTGCGGATGATGTCGAAGATCTGGGCGATCACGAGCGGCGCGAGTCCGAGCGTCGGCTCATCGAGCAGCAAGAGGCGCGGACGGCTCATCAGCGCGCGGCCGATGGCAAGCATCTGCTGCTCGCCGCCCGACATCGTGCCCGCGCGCTGCTTCGCACGTTGCTCCAGACGCGGAAACAGCTTGAAGACGTGCTCGAGGCCCGCCTCGATCTCATGCTGCGAGGCGAAGAAGCCGCCCATCTGCAGGTTTTCCAGCACGGTCAGGCTCGGAAACACGCGGCGCCCCTCGGGCGAGATCGCCATGCCAAGACGCATGATCTCGTGCGTGGGCCTGCGCGTGATGTCCTCGCCTTCGAACGTCACGCGGCCCGAGGACGCGCGCGGCGTGCCGCACACGGTCATCATGAGCGTGGTCTTGCCGGCGCCGTTGCTGCCGATCAGCGTGACGATCTCGCCCTTGTTCACTTCGATCGACACGCCCGCCAGCGCCTCTACCGCGCCGTAGTGGGTATGGACCTGTTCCAGCTTCAGCATCAGTCCTCTCCGAGATACGCTTTGATCACGCGCGGGTCGTTGCGCACGGCTTCAGGCTTGCCGATCATGATCGGCTTGCCGTGCTCCATCACGAGAATGCGGTCCGACACGCCCATCACGAGGCTCATGTCGTGTTCGATCAGGAGTACGGAAATTCCGAACTCGTTGCGCAGTCCGTCCACCATCTGCTGCAACTCGATCTTCTCCTGCGGGTTGAGGCCCGCAGCCGGTTCGTCGAGCATCAGGAGACGAGGCCCGGTGATCATGCAGCGCGCGATTTCGAGGCGGCGCTGATGCCCGTACGAAAGCGTGCCCGCCTCGCGGTTCGCCACATGCTTCAGCCCCACGCGATCGAGCCATTGCGCCGCGTGTTCGAGCGCCGCGCGCTCGGCGCGCCGGTACGCGGGCGTCGTGAAAAGGCCGCTCAGGATGTTGCGGTTCACCTTGAGGTGCTGCGCAACCATCAGGTTCTCCAGCACCGTCAACTGCTTGAAGAGACGGATGTTCTGGAAGGTGCGCACGAGGCCGCGCCGCGCCACCTGATGGCTCGGCAGGCCCGTGATCGCCTTGCCGGCGAGGCGGATTTCGCCTGCGGTCGGCTTGTAGAAGCCGCCCACGCAATTGAACACCGTGGTCTTGCCCGCGCCGTTCGGACCGATGATCGCGAAGACCTCGCCGGCGCGCACGTCGAAATCGATGCCGTCCACCGCGAGCAGGCCGCCGAAGCGCATCTGGAGGCCCGATACTTTCAACAACTGTTCTGCGCTCATCGCGGCAACTCCACATGCGGACGGCTCGCGGGCAACAGGCCCTGCGGACGCCACATCATCATCAGCACCATCACCAGACCGAACATCAGCATCCGGTACTCGGCGAAGCCGCGCGCCACTTCGGGCAGGACGGTCAGCAGGATGGCGGCGAGCACCACGCCCAACTGCGAGCCCATACCGCCCAGCACCACCACGGCGAGAATCAGCGCGGATTCGATGAACGTGAACGACTCGGGCGTCACGAGCCCCTGGCGCGCCGCGAAGAACGCGCCGGCGAGGCCCGCGAACGAAGCGCCCAGCGTGAACGCCGAAAGCTTCACGCGCGTGGGGTTCAGGCCCAGCGAGCGGCACGCGATCTCGTCCTCGCGCAGCGCCTCCCACGCGCGGCCCATCGGCATGCGCAGCAGGCGGCTCGTGACGAACAACGTGAACGCCACCAGCACGAGCGCGACGAGGTAAAGGAAGATCACCACATGCTCGCCGTTGTACTCCCAGCCCATCAGCTCATGGAACGTCTTCGCGCCCTCCACGCTCGCGTGACGCGCCATCTCGTAGCCGAACACCGTGGGCTTCGGAATGCCCGAGATGCCGTCCGGGCCGCCCGTGATGCTCGTGAGATTGTTGAGCAGCAAGCGGATGATCTCGCCGAAGCCGAGCGTGACGATGGCGAGGTAGTCGCCGCGCAAGCGCAGCACCGGAAAGCCCAGCAGGAAGCCGAACGTAGCCGCGGCGAGCGCGGCGAGGGGCAGGCACTCCCAGAAGCTCAGGCCAAAGTACTGGTTGAGCAGCGCGTAGGTGTAGCCGCCCACGGCATAGAAGCCCACGTAGCCGAGATCGAGCAGGCCCGCGAAGCCGACCACGATGTTCAGGCCGAGACCCAGAATCACGTAGATCAGCGCCAGCGTGGCGACGTCCACGGCGCCGCGCGAACCGATAAACGCGAACACGAGGCCGAACGCGAGCAGCACCCAGATCGCCACGCGTTGCCGCCGCGCGCCGAGCACGGGCAGCGCGGGCAGGCGCAAGCCGCCGACGTTGCTGACGACGCGCCGGAACGACGGCTTGACGAGCTGGAACACGAACACGACCGCCGCCGCGACCCAGACGGGCCGCCAATGCTGCTGCAGCACCACCTGGTAGCCGTCGAGCGTGAGCTGCAGGCCGAGGATGGGCGCGGTGAGAATGAGAGTGGCGAGGGCCGCCGCGAACGCGCCCTTCACCGTCTGCGACGAAGAAGGACCGTGCGCGGCCACGCGAACCGAAACAGTCTGGCTCATATCGACCTCACACCTTTTCGACGTCCGGCTTGCCGAGCAGGCCGGTGGGACGGAACAGCAGCACGAGCACGAGCAGGCCGAACGCGACCACGTCCTTGTATTCGGCCGGCATGTAGCCCGAAGCGAAGGTTTCGGCAAGGCCCAGCAGCACGCCGCCGAGCATCGCGCCCGGAATGCTGCCGATGCCGCCCAGCACGGCCGCCGTGAAGGCCTTGATGCCCGCGACGAAGCCGATATACGGATTGAGCTTGCCGATCGTGAGGCCGATCAGCACGCCGCCTACGGCGGCCAGCATTGCGCCGAGCACGAACGTGAACGAGATCACGCGATTCGTGTCGATGCCGAGCAGGTTCGCCATCTTCATGTCTTCCGCACAGGCGCGGCAGGCGCGGCCCATGCGCGAGCGGCCGATGAAGAGCGTGAGTGCGGCCATCAGCACGAGCGTCACGCCGACGATCAGCATGCGCGCATACGGAATGGTCACCTCGAAGTTGCCGCCCATGTTGAAGTCGAGCGCGCCGGAAATCAGTTCGGGAACCGAAACGTCGCGCGCGCCCTGCCCGATCTGCACGTAGTTCTGCAGAAAGATCGACATGCCGATCGCGGAGATGAGCGGCACGAGGCGCGGACCGCCGCGCAGCGGCCGATACGCCACGCGCTCGACCGCGAAACCGTAGAGTCCGGTGACGAGCACCGAGACGATAAGCGCCGCGCCCAGCACGAGCGGCAGCGGATAGCCCGCCGTCGTCCCGATCGCCGTGAGCGTGACGAGGCCCACGTAGGCGCCGATCATGTAGATCTCGCCGTGAGCGAAATTGATCATGCCGATGATGCCGTAGACCATCGTGTAGCCGATGGCGATCAGCGCATAGATCGCGCCCAGCGTGAGCCCGTTGACGAGCTGCTGGGTGAACTGCGGAAGAAAATCATTCATGCGTAAGCCTCGCGGCAACAAGGCCATTAAGGGCCGACGGGACCGGTTGGGACACGATTGGGCCCAGCTACAGGCCCGGATCGAAAAACGCCCCGCCCGTCGCGACGGGGAACGGGGCGTAGAGACCACGCGCCGGAATCAGTTGGCGGCGACGGTCTTCGTGGCGTCCTTGTGCCACGTGTAGACGACGAAATGGAACGACTTCAGGTCGCCCTGCGCGTCGTACTCGACCTTGCCGATGGGCGTCTCGAACGCGTGCTGGTGGAGGTACGCGGCAACCTTGGTCGGATCCGTGGTCTTCGCGCCCGCGATACCATCCGCGATCACTTCGACAGCGGCGTAGGCCGGCATCTGGAACGGGCCGTTCGGGTCGCGCTTCGCGTCGGCAAATGCCTTCACAAGCTTCGCATTGGCCGGGTCGGAGGCGAAGTCGGCCGGCAGCGTGACGAGCATGCCTTCCGAAGCCGGACCGGCGATCGCGGTCACGTCCTTGTTGCCCACGCCTTCGGGTCCCATGAAGGTCGCCTTCACGCCCTGCTCGCGCGACTGACGCAGCAGCAGACCCATTTCCGGGTGATAGCCGCCGAAGTAGACGAAGTCCACGCCCTGCGACTTGAGCTTCGTGACGACTGCGGAGTAGTCCGAATCACCCGCGTTGATGCCTTCGAAGACGACGACAGGAATGTGCGCCTTGTCGAGCGCGGCCTTCACCGAGGTGGCGATGCCCTGGCCGTACGACTGCTTGTCGTGCAGGATCGCGACCTTCTTCGGCTTGACCTTGTTGATGATGTACGCGGCGGCGGCCGGGCCTTGCTGGTCGTCGCGGCCGATCGTGCGGAAAATGAACTGGCGCTTCTTGCCTTCGGTGAGTTGCGGCGCGGTGGCCGACGGCGTGATCATCACCACGCCTTCGTTCTCGTAGATGTCCGAAGCGGGGATCGTCGAGCCCGAGCAGACGTGGCCAACCACGTACTGGATGTGCTGCGAGACGATCTTGTTCGCCACGGCGACGGCCTGCTTCGGCTCGCACGAGTCGTCCATCAGCACGGCTTCGAGCTTCTGGCCGTTCACGCCGCCGGCGGCGTTGATCTGGTCGATGGCCGTGAGCGCGCCCGCCTTGACCATGTCGCCGTACTGGGCGACCGGGCCGCTGAACGGGCCGGCAATGGCGATCTTGATGGTATCGGCATGCGCGGATGCACCAAAAGTGAGCAGCGCAGCGGCGAGAGAAATGGAGGTAAGGCGGGTAAGGCGAGAGAACGGCGTCATCTGGAGCTCCTCGATTGTTTTCGGGTCAACCGGTCAGACAGATTGACCTGCGCAAACGAACAGCACCCCAAGGGACTTGCCGAGGAGAACAACAAGGACGGGCCGGAGAAAAGACGCGACGGGGCCCGGCATGTATCAACCGCCTTGTAGCGGCCGAGTTCGGAGAGACTGGGTGGATACCGCCTCTATTGCGCAAGCGATCCGCCTGCCCCGTTCACTGCATTTCGTACCGGAAAGGTGATCCGGACTCAATCAGCGACCCGCGGATGCTAACAATAAACGATTGCGGTCGCAACCAAGGGTTTATTCCGATATCGCGTCGAGTATTGGCGACGGCCAATAGAGCCCGAATGATCGAAGCGCGTTGAAAATGCTGGAGAAATCGGGTGCCGCGCCGCCGATCGCCGACTGACGGGGCTTACCGGGGGTATATAATCCAAGATTGCGGATAATATAAGCGGATCTCAATCGAGACAAGACACCTCTTTTCGGATCGCACATTTTCGAGACAATTAATCAAACCTCGATTTCCATATTTTACCAGCGACAATTAACATAATGGAAAACCCTAAATAAAAATTCGGCAAGCCATTGATTTACAAGAAGAAATATTACAAAATAATTTAAATTGAAATCAGGATTTCACTTAATCAATTTCATACCCTTCTCACTCGCTCCCATCCATTTTTCCCATCGGAAAACGAGAAAATCTTCGTCGCCGCAATACTCCTGTCTAAAAATCCCGCACCCGGGCGCACATAATCCCGGACAGCAGCGTGGCGCCGCCGCACCAGAATCCCTTTCCTCCATCCCGGCGACCCAGCCTCGGTGATAGTCTCGCTGCCTTGCCGTCGGCTCATGCACCATAACGGCGCACAGTCCGCAGGGCTACCGGCACCACAACGTCACCGGCGTCTCGGGCAAACTGCCGCTCGACCGGCAAATCGCCCTCATCAAGCGCGTCGTACCGCATGCGAAAACCGCGGGCAGGGTCGCGCGAGCCCACGCGACTGTTCAGCGGAATTCGCGCGAACTGTACATGGCCATGCGGCCGCCGCGGGACAACACTGCTCCTTCCGCCCCGCATCCGCGCCTTGGGCTGGAATCTCCGCACCAGGCATTTCCCATGACCGAAACCACGTCCCGCACGCTTCATCCCGAATCCGCCAATCCGCAGCGCACCGCCATCCCCGCCGCAGCCGCCGCGCCGGTGCCCTGCCCCGCAGTCGACTCGCTCGACGACATCCTGCCCGACGAGCCCCTGCTCATGATGGGTGCCGGCCCCGTTCCCATTCCGGCCGCGGTCGCCCAGGCAAACTCGGTCGTGATCAATCACCTGGGCGACACCATGGCGCGCGTGATCCACCAGGTGAAGGCGATGGCGCGCTACGTGTTCCAGACGCGCTCGAACTGGGTGCTGGGCGTGGCGGGTCCGGGCTCGGCCGCCATGGAAATGGCCGTCTCGAACCTCGCGTGGCCGGGCACCCGCGTGCTCTCCATCGTGAACGGCTTCTTCAGCCACCGCATGGCGGAAATGGCGCGCCGCGTCGGCGCCGAGGTCACGACGCTCGACGTACCCGACCGCGAGATCGCCTCGTTCGACGCCGTGGCCGAAACCATTGCGCGCACGCGGCCCGCCGTCGTCACCGTGGTCCATGGCGAAACGTCGAATACGGTCTGCAACCGCCAGTTGAAAGAGATCGTGCAGCTTGCGAGAGCGGCGGGCGCGCTCGTCGTGGTGGACGCGGTCTGCACGCTCAGCACGATGCCGCTCG
The DNA here is from genome assembly GCF_054968425.1 of Paraburkholderia sp. AV2. Classification (NCBI taxonomy): domain Bacteria; kingdom Pseudomonadati; phylum Pseudomonadota; class Betaproteobacteria; order Burkholderiales; family Burkholderiaceae; genus Paraburkholderia; species Paraburkholderia sp. AV2. Next base: position 203,544 of record NZ_JBANLK010000003.1, on the reverse strand, counting down.
AAATGGACGCCTGGGGCATCGACGTGGTGATCACGGGCGGCCAGAAAGGCCTCTCGTCGATCCCCGGCGTCTCGCTGATCGCATTCTCGGACGCGGCGTGGGCGCGCGTGCGCGAGCGCAGCGTGCCGAACACGCACTGGTGCCTCGACGCCACGCTCGCCGAGAACTTCTGGCACAACGCGGGCTATCACTACACAGCACCCGTTTCGGGCGTGCTGGCGCTGCACGAGGCGCTGCGGCTCGTCTGCACGGAAACGCTGGAGAAGCGTTTCGCGCGCCACCAGCGCTCGTCGCTCGCGTTGCAGAGCGGCGTGAGCGCGCTCGGCCTCGCGCTCTATGCGCCCGAAAACTGCCGGCTGAATTCGGTCGTGGGCATCGCGCTGCCCGAAGGACTCGCGCCGCGCGCCGTCTGCGAACACATTTCAGGCCAGCATCAGGTGGAGATCGCGGGATCGTTCGGGCTGCCTATCGTTCGCATCGGCCAGATGGGCGAGCAATGCCGCGACCATAATCTCTTTCGCACCGTCCACGCGCTCGGCCGCACGATCCGCGATCTGGGCGGCAAGGTCGACCTGCCTGCGGGCGTGGCGGCGCTCGAAGCGTCGCTGTCCGCCGGCGCGCGCTAGGCGCGCCGGGCACGCACGCAGAGAAACGCGGGCGAAAGTTCGAGCTCGGCGTACAGCGCCGGCGCGACAGCCCGCATTTCGGGCGCGGGCCTGGGCTCGACGAGCGTCTCCAGCGTCCAGCCGGCCGCGCCAAGGCCGTTGACGATGTCCGCAAGCGGGCGCCGGAACGCTTCGATCCACGGCTTCGGCTCGCCGAAGCCACCCCAGTGCAGGCCGAAGCGTGTCGTCTCGAAGTAGCTGCGCCCGCCGCGCGTGCGCGTGTCGATCCAGTCGCGCATCGGGTGCGCCAGCGAGAACACCAGTTGCGCGCCGGGCTTCGCCACGCGGTGAAATTCGGCGAACACCGGCGTGAGCGCCTCCACGTAATCGAGTGCGAGCGAGCAGACGATGCGGTCGAACGTGCCGCCGGCGAGCCAGCTAAGCGGCCGGCCAAGGTCGCCCAGCGCTACCTCGACCGGCAGCCCCCCGCAATGCGCCCGCGCCAGCTCGATCATGGCCGGCGTCACATCGAACGCGTGCACGTGCGCGCCGGAGCGCGCCAGCTTCGCACTGAGGAAACCGGGTCCGCAGCCCGCGTCGAGCACGGCGAGTCCCGCGACCTCGCCAAGTAGCGCCGCCGTGGCGGGCCGCTCGTAGAGCGCGTTATGAGGCTTGTCCGCCACGCGTTGCGCATAGCGGTCGGCGAACTGCGTGTAGTTCGCGCGTCCAGGCAGTTCGTTCGGATCGGCGGAGGGTGTCGGCGAGTCGGCGGGCATGGGGCATGTGGAAATTCGGTGGAACGCCATTGTCACGCGTTTTCCATGCTTTGCTCCAGCCCTGCCTGCACCGCCTGCGCGCGAGCCGCCCACGTTGCGTGGACTCCGGTTATCATCGCGCTCCACCCTGGGCCGTGCCGAACCGCGCACGGCCCGGCTGCCCACCCTTACCCGCCCTCTGCGCAGACCGACCATGTCCCACCTTCCCTTCGACGCCGTGCTCTTCGACTGTGACGGCGTGCTGGTCGATTCCGAACGCATCACGCATGAGGTGCTCGTGGCCATGCTGGGCGAGCTGGGCTGGACGCTGAGCGTCGACGAAGCCATGCGGATCTTCGTGGGCAAGATGGTGAAGGACGAGACGGCGCGCATCGCGGCCCATACGGGCATCACCATCGACGAAGCCTGGCTTGCGGGCTTTCGCGCGCGCCGCAACGAGGCGCTCGCGCGCGATCTCGTCGAGATTCCGGGCGCCCCTGCCGCCGTGCGCGCCGTACACGCGGCCTTCGGCGGCCGCATCGCACTCGCCTCGGGCGCCGACCGCCACAAGGTGGAGCTGCAGTTGCGCAAGGTGGGCCTCCTCGACTGCTTCGAAGGCCGCATCTTCAGCGGTCACGAGATGGAGCGCAGCAAGCCGCACCCCGACGTTTACCTTGCCGCCGCGGCCGGACTCGGCGTCGAGCCCGCGCGCTGCGCGGTCGTCGAAGACACCGTGACGGGCGCCCGCGCCGGTCTCGCCGCCGGTGCGACGGTGTTCGGCTACAGCCCGGCGCATATTGGCCACGACAGCGGCCACGACAGCGCCCGCGCCCTGCGCGAAACCGGCGTCGCTCATGTCTTCACGGATATGGCGGATCTCCCCGCGCTGCTTGCGGGCTGGCGCGCCGGCTAAACCCGGGTGCATCACGTATGTAGCGCGTATGACCGTCGCGCAAAACCGACACATCGCGACACGCCGCTCATCTACGAAGCATCCGGCCGCCGACTCGACTACCATCCGACGATGGCGTCGTCAGCCGGAAAAGATAGTTTGCTACCGAATCGCATTCCGCTATCATCCCGCCGATGTCTAATCTTCATACTTTACGTCTGGCCGTCAGCAGCACGCTCGTGGTAGCCGCGCGCAAATGGCGCCGCACCAGCCACGGCGCCCTGGCCGCGTACAACGTCTCCGAAGCCTGCGCCACGCCGCTTCTCACGGCCGGGCGCCTGGGCGAAGCGGTGCGCCAGGTCACGCTGGCCGAGCACGTGGGCATCGAAGGGCCTTCGCTCGTGCGCCTGCTCGACCAGCTCTGCGCCGCCGGCCTCGTGCGCCGCGACGAGGATCCCGACGACCGCCGCGCCAAGACGATCACGCTCACCGACACCGGCCGCGCCGTCACCGAAAAGATGGAAGACGATCTGCGCTCGCTGCGCGGACGCGTCCTCAAGGGCGTGACGCGCGCCGACCTCGAAGCCACGCTGCGTGTGCTGAAGGCATTCAACGCAGCCGAAGCGGCAGACGCCGCACACGACGCGTAAAAGGCGGAGCGAACGGCGTCATGACCTACCCCACCGTGCGCGACTGGCTCTTCTCCGTCAAGACTTTCGCCGCCTCGATGCTGGCGTTGTACCTCGCGCTCTACTTCGAACTGCCGCGTCCCTACTGGGCGATGGCAACCGTCTATATCGTCTCGAATCCGTTCGTCGGCGCCACGCGCTCGAAGGCGCTCTACCGGGCGCTCGGCACGGCGCTGGGCGCCTTTGCCGCGATCCTGCTCGTACCGCCGTTCGTGGAAATGCCCTATGCGTTCAGCGTGATCGTCGCGCTGTGGACCGGCACGCTGCTCTTCCTCGCGATCTCCGACCGCACGGCGCGCAGCTATGTCTTCATGCTCGCGGGCTACACGATGCCGCTCATCGCGCTCCCCACCGTGGCCGATCCCGCCACGATCTTCGACGTGGCCATCACGCGCACGGAGGAAATCACGCTCGGCATCGTCTGCGCGAGCGTGGTAGGCAGCGTCATCCTGCCGAGCCGCCTTGCGCCCACGCTCATCGAACGCGCGGACGCATGGTTCCGCGACGCCGCGTTCTACGGCCGCGAGACGCTCTCGGGCCATCTCGCGGGCACGGCGCTCTCGGCCTGCCGCCAGCGGCTCGCGTCCACCGTCAACGGTCTCGAGTTCCTGCTGAGCCAGTTGAGCTACGACCACACGCATCCGGAAATCCTCGCGCGCGCCGAGTCACTGCGCGGCCGCATGCAGCTATTCCTGCCGATGATGTCGGCGCTGGCCGACCCGCTCGTCGCGCTGTTGCTCGAACTGAAAGCGCGGCCCGAGGGCCTCGACGCGCTGCTCGCCGACGCCGCGAAGTGGTTCGACGCCCCGCTGCCCAAACGCGCCGCCGACATGCAGATCGAAGCGGACGATCCGGTCGCCGAAGAACTGCGCGCGCGCATCAAAGCGCTGCAGCCCGGACGCGAGGCGCTGGCCAGTTGGGAAGGCGCGGTGCTGTCGAACGCGCTGTGGCGCCTCGGCCAGGTGATCGACGTATGGCAGGACTGCCGCACGCTGCGCGCGCTGATCGCGCATCAATCGGGTTCCTGGCTGCCGCGCTACCGGCATTGGCGCCTTGGCGGCACCGAGCGCTTCTTCGACCGCGGCATGATGCTCATTTCGTGTCTCGTGCCGGTAAGCGCGATCGTGGTCGCGAGTGCGCTGTGGATCAGCTCGGGATGGCACGACGGCGCGGGCGCCGTTTCGCTCGCCGCCGTGGCGTGCAGTTTCTTCGCGGCGCTCGACGAGCCGGCGCCGATGGTCTTCAAGTTCTTCGCCGCCACCTGCGCCAGCGTGGTCTTTGCGGGGCTTTATCTCTTCGTCGTGCTGCCGCACGTGCACGACTTCGAGTTGCTCGTGATCATGTTCGCGGGACCGTTCATCCTGGTCGGCACGCTGATCCCGCGCCCGCAGTTCAACATGGTGACGATGCTCGTCGCCGTGAACACGGCCACCTTCATCAGCATCCAGAGCGCCTACGAGGCCGACTTCCTCGTGTTCCTGAACAGCAATCTCGCAGGCGTTGCAGGCCTGCTCTTTGCCTTCCTCTGGACGCGCGCCACGCGTCCCTTCGGCGCCGAGCTCGCCGCGCGGCGCCTCTTGCGTTCCAGTTGGAGCGACGTCGCGCTGGCCGCCTCGTCGGCGCCGCTCGACGATCAGCGCAACCTCGCCTCGCGCATGCTCGACCGCCTGATGCAACTGCTCCCGCGCCTCGCGGCTTCGGACGAGCACCGCCATCCGTCGATCGAAAGCTTCCGCGACCTGCGCATCGCACTGAACTCGCTCGACCTGCGCCGCTCGCGCCACAAGCTCACCGGCGACGTGCCGGCCGCGATCGACCGCGTGCTGGCCGACGTCAGCGCCTACTATGCGCGATGTGCCGAAAAGAGCGTGCGCGAGCCCGCGCCGCAGGCGCTGCGCGACACCATCGACGAAGCCTTCGGCCGCATCCTCACGCACGAAGCCGCACCCGTGCCTGCGGCCCCGGCGCCGGGCAGCACGCCCGCAGGCGAAGCCCGGCGCGCGAGCGCTTCGCAGCGCTGGCTGCGCGACACGCTGCACGCGCTCGTGGGCATGCGGCTCTCGCTCTTCCCGCACAACGCCGCGCAACCACCCGAGGCATGCGTGGAGGCCAAGGCATGAACGCCCCTCTTATCGCTTTTCTTACGGAGTCCGACTCATGATCGGCGAAGTCGACATCTTCGGCGTGTTCGTGCCCGCCGTTCTCGTGCTCATGCTGATCGCGTACCTCATCAACGTCGTGATCGGCAAGGTGCTCATGCGCATCGGCTTCTACCGGCTCGTCTGGCACCGCTCCATTTTCGACCTCGGCATCTACGTGTTCGTGCTGGCCGCCGTCGTCATCGTCTCGCATCGCTACATGCCCTACTAACGTGAAAAAAACCTGGTTCTCCGCAGGACAGATCCTGCTGACGCTCATCGTCGTCGTGGTCGCCGCGCTCGTGCTGTGGCGCATCGTCAACTACTACATGTTCGCGCCGTGGACGCGCGACGGCCATGTGCGCGCCGACGTGATCCAGGTCGCGCCCGACGTGGGCGGCCTCATCACCTCCGTACAGGTGGTGGACAACCAGCAGGTCAAGCAAGGCCAGGTGCTGTTCGTGATCGACCAGGCGCGCTACACGCTTGCGCTGCGACTCGCGCAGGCCACGCTCGAACAGCGGCAGGCAACGCTTGCGCAGGCCAAGCGCGAATATGCGCGCAACCTCACGCTCGGCAACCTCGTGGCGAGCGAGACGCTCGAAGAGAGCCGCACGCGTGTCGAGCAAGGCGAAGCGACGGTTGCCGACGCCCAGGTCCAGGTCGACACCGCGCGCCTGAACCTGCAGCGCACGACGATCGTGAGCCCCGTGGACGGCTATCTGAACGACCGCGCGCCGCGCGTGGGCGAGTATGTTTCGGCGGGCCACGCCGTGCTCTCGGTCGTGGACATGCATTCGTTCCGCGTGGACGGCTACTTCGAGGAAACCAAGCTTTCCGGCATCCATATCGGCGAACCCGTCGACATTCTCGTGATGGGCGAGTCGCATCCGCTGCGCGGCCACGTGCAAAGCATCGTCGCCGCCATCGAGGACCGCGACCGGCAGCCGAGCGCGAACCTGCTGCCGAACGTGAACCCCGCGTTCAGTTGGGTGCGGCTCGCGCAGCGCATTCCCGTGCGCGTCGCGCTCGATGAGGTGCCCGAAGACTTCCGCATGATTGCGGGGCGCACGGCGACGGTTTCGGTGCATGAGCCGGAAACCGGCAAGAAGAAGGCTACGGGCGCGAGTGCCGCAAGCGGTTCGAGCGGCGCCGTGGAAGCCCAGGCTGCGCCGGGCGCGTCAGGTGCGTCTGGCGCGGCCAGCTCAGCCGGAGCGTCGCAATGAAGCGCCGGAGTCTGTGGCGCATCGTTGCACTCACGCCGATGGCGCTCGCGCTCGGGGCATGCATGAACGTGGGCCCGAACTACAAGCTGCCGCAAGAGGCAGTTGTCAACGCACCGCTCGCGCAGGGGCCGATTGCGGGCGCGGAGAACGCGCCGGTCACACAGGGTGACGTGCCCGCGCAGTGGTGGCGGCTCTACGACGACCCCGTGCTCGACGATCTCGTGGAGGAAGCGCTGAAGTCGAATACGAGCCTGCGCGTGGCGGCAGCGAACCTCGCACGCTCACGCGCGGCCGTCGAGGTGGCCAACGAACAGGGCGGCTTCTCGGGCGGCGCGAGCGCCGCATTCCAGCGCGCGCAGGTGTCGGGAGAGCAATATCTGCTGTTCAGCAAAGTGCCTGTCGCCACCCTGGGCGACCTCGGCGTGAATGTCTCTTATGAGTTCGATCTGTTCGGCAAGCTGCGGCGCGGCGTGGAAGCCGCGCGCGCCGACGACGACGCGGTTCTCGCCGCCGCGGACCTCGCGCGCATCACGGTCGTCGCGGACGTCGTGCAGGCCTACGTCGAATCGTGCTCGGCCGCCGAGGAACTCGCCGTCGCCAGGGAGTCCTTGAAGCTGCAGCAGGAGCGCGTGGCGCTCACGAAGCGGCTGCGCGATGCGGGCCGCGGCAACCAGCCAGACGTGACGCGCGGCCAAACCCAGGCCGAAACGGTTGCGGCCGACATTCCGCGCTTCGAAGGCCAGCGCCGCATCGCGCAATACCAGCTCGCCATGCTGCTGGCCCGCGCACCGGCGGACCTGCCGCCCGCCGCGCTCTCGTGCACGCAGTTGCCGAAGCTCAGGCAGCCGATCCCGGTAGGCGACGGCGCCGCCCTGCTCAAGCGCCGCCCCGACGTGCGCGAGGCCGAGCGGCAACTCGCGGCCGCCACGGCGCGCATTGGCGTGGCGACGGCGGAGCTCTATCCTTCGATCAGCTTCGGCGCGGGGGTGGGTACGATTGGCGTGACGGGCGACCTGTTCGGGCCGGCCACCAACAACTGGTCATTCGGACCGCTAATCAGTTGGTCCTTCCCCGTCAACGGCCAACGCGCGCGCGTGCAGGAGGCCCAGGCAGCGACGGGCGGCGCGCTCGCCCACTTCGACGGCGTGGTGCTCAACGCGCTGCGCGAAACGCAGACGAGCCTCGCAACCTATGCCGCCGACGACCAGCGCACCGAAGCACTGGTCGCCGCCTACGCTTCCGCGCAGGAGTCGGCCGACGAAACGCATAGACTGTACGCGGCCGGGCGCGAGTCGTTCCTCTCCGACCTCGACGCCACGCGCACGGTCACGAGCGTGCATGCTCAGGTGGCCGCGGCCCAGGGACAGGTGGCGCTCGATCAGGTGAAGCTCTTTCTCGCGCTGGGTGGAGGATGGCAGGAGTCCCAGCCGAAGTGAGGCCGCACGGCAAGTGCGGTGCGCGCTTCAAGAGGAGTCGGACATCCCGGTGGAATCCGCGTCACGCGCGCCATTGCAGCCGGTGGCCCGATCCCGCAGCTCGTCACGCGGCATGCCCGGGAGACGATTCTTCGCGCTCAGTTCAACCAACGCAAACAGCACGACGACCGTCAACCCTACGACCACGTCTTCGACGACTTTCAGCGTTCCCATGATCAATCAAGTCTCGCCGTCGGTGAAATCAGGCAAACGGGGGCCTGAAGATACCTCACTGCCGATCGAGCCGCCACGGACCGCTTCAACGCAGCCGGGCAAAAGCACAATCGCATCCTGCGAGATCAGCGATGAGGCGACGTGCCCGCCATCCAGCACAATGCCTTGAATACGGAATCGGTGTGGTCCGAGCAATAGCCGGCGAGGCCATGCCATGCCGTCCCGTCGTAAGCGAATGCCGCAAACAGTCCGACAGCGATCAACACGACGGCGATAGCAATCAACAACGCACCGGGACGAAACCGGGATGATTCTCGCGGCCGTTGGGACGGCATGATTGCGGGTTCCGCGCCGAATTGGGGCATGCCCACTGCCGGAACCCCGGCTTTCAGGCCGCGCAGTTCCTCGATCAGTGCCGCGAGACGATGGACCTTGATCTCGGCAGCCTGTCTGTCGACCTGTGCCTGAGCGATCTCAGCGTCAAGACGTTCGATCTTCTTCTGAAGACCTTCCACTTCCTCAACGGTGTGTCGGTGGATGACCTCGAAGTCTTCCACACGAGTAGGCGAGCCGGATTGGCGTGCGGCAGATCCCCACGACGGGGTGGACTGGACGTAGTAGCGGGTGTCGCTGGCGGGCGTGAGCGTTCGTGAATTGATCACGTTCTGGATCGCTTTCTAAACAAGGAAATATGGCGAGACCGGAGCGTACAGGAGTTTGATTCGCCGCAGTAATAGCCATTGTTAAATGTTGAGATCGCTCAACGATGATGCTTCTTTTTTAGATTCGTTCTACGAACTATATTTCTGATCCTGCTTGCACACGCGCGTTCAGTCTGAACGGATTCATGCATGCCCGTAGTTTGGAACTTGTCCGACAGTACGCTCGGGATAACGTTGCTATGCTCATCCCCTTACTGAAAGAGATAGCAGCAGAGATACGTTGTGAGCCCATTTTCCCTGATTGATAGTTCCCGACTCAAACTCGGTACACATTCGACAGTCAAGCCCCTTGGTCAAGGCAAGAATAAAACGTCCGGCACGAGCCGGCATGGTCTTTTTTCCGATCTGAAGCGTCATCACCCGGGCCTGTTAGTCCTGCTGGGTGCCACTGTCGCTGGAATCTCCATCGTATTCCTGACGCTTTCGGCATTTTCCTTTCTGTTCGACTAAGAAGATCGCCGTGAACCCTATCGAGCTGTTCGGCCGGGGCGCTCAGGAAATTCTGGTCAGCATGGCGATTACGGCCATCATCGTCGTGTGCTTCAGATGTCTTGGCATTCCGGCAACGGTCGATCCGGACATCGTGGTGGTAACGGCCCCGGCGGTCGCTGCCGCTGCAGCGCTCCTGTTCGGCGAACTGGTCGTTTCCACGGCCATGCAGGCAATTCGCCGCGATCGCTGGTTTCGCCGGAAAGTCCGGCACGCTACGCTGGCAGGACGAGCAGTCGGCCTGCTTGGCGGCATCTGGCTTGGCGTGGCGTTGATAGCGGGTCCGCGGTAAGACCGCTCTCCTTCCCCATGCGAACCGCGCGCCGATCGCCGCCTACGCCAGCGCTCGCACCGCCCCGCAACTCGCCAGCCAGCCGTCGATCTCATTCGATGGTCTCGCCTCACCGAAACCCCGAACTGCTGGAAACCCCGTAAAAGGCGAACCTATCCGATAGGCAGCCGGCCCCCGATCACACAATAATTCTAGTTAGTAGCGCAATCACGGTGCCCAACCGGCGCCGCGCTCACATTCCCCACTATCCCGATTGATCTGCTGTACGGAAAGACCCGAAGGAAAACAGCGTGTATCTGACGCGTGAACAACGTACTGCCTTGATAGAAGTCGCTCTTCAGCTACAAGAGGGCGATCGCAGAATAGAAGCCATTGACGCGCTCATTGCGCGTTTTCGCATTGAGAACCCCCTGGCTTTTCACTCCCGGGATTCCCTGATCGAACGAATATTCGTCTTCGAACCCGCGACGAATATCCCGCTGCGCGACTTCGTTCATTCCGCAGACGCGAAAAAACCGGCGAAGCCATCGCCGTCTCGTTGACTCTACCGTCCCGCTTTTCAGCGGGAGACGCACCCATGGACAATTTAGTCAAGCTACACAGGATCCCGACCGAAGCCGACACTGCGGATCAGACGCAGAATGCTGACCCGGAGGGCTCGCACCTACAGTCCATGATCGGGATCGAGAATCGCATAGGGCGACTGCATGCCGTGCCCGTTATGCGGGTGCACCCCGATCACGCCAACATCGCGGCTGCAAATATTGAAGAAGTCGAGAAACTCGAGACGGCGGCAGCCCTGCTCACGTTTCGTCAATACTGCTCTTTTGATTACGCGGCCACGCTCTATTTCCACGGCGACGAACGAAACTTCTATACCACGCTGCATGTGGACAACCGGCTCTGGCGTGCGAGCAAAACCGCCATCCGCGGCGCTGCGGAGGCGGAGTTCCAGTATCTGGTAAGTCAGGTGACACGTCTTGCCGAAGAGGAAGCGCAGCGCGCCGAATTGGTTGCCGAAAATGCACAGATCGCGCGTTCGCTTTCGGATGCCGAAGCGCAACTCGAGCGCGTGCATAGCGACGTGCGGCGTAACGCCGAACTGAAGCAGGAAATCGCACACAAACGCCAGGAAGCGCACACGGAAATCGGCCGGCTCAAGGCGCAGCGTGTGGGGGCACAGGCTCAGCTTGGGCGTGCCCAGCGATTGCTCCAGCAAGTTGGTCAAACCCACGCCAAAGCGATACGCCGCTTTCCGGGCCGCAGTGATTGACTCCAGTGGGCTTGCTGCGGCAAGCCCACAACGTGGACTGGTGCGACTGCACCAGTCCTGGGCAACGGACAAGGACTGCTCTCCCTGCCCGCCTGCGTCACGATTACTGGTAGACCAGCGAGTAGGTTACGCTCGTCGACACGCCACCCGCAGTGGCGCCGCCCAACGGCGAAGCGTACTGCGCTGCGTACGACAGGTTGGCGTTGCCACCTGAGGAAAGCGGAACGGCGTACGAATTCTGTGAACCGTCCGGCTGGCTAGTGTTGATGACATGCATACCACTGTTGTAATCCACCAGTTGGACTTCCACTTTGGCGGCCGTGCCGTTGTTCAGCAAATTGCCGTCGGACAGCGTGTTCGCGCCCTGCCAGAATGTACGCACGTTGCCGGTTGCCGGCGTGCAGTCGGTCAGCGCGATGGTGAAGTGGGTGGAACCGGCCGTCGAACCGGCCGCCGATAATGCAGAAGCCGACAGCGCCGGCAACTGGACCGAAAAGTTGTTGGTACCCTGCCCGTTGCCGTTGATATTGCACGTAGCACCGGTCACCTGGCCGGTAAAATTCAGCGAAGTACTGTCTGCGTGCGCGGTGCCGGCAACCAGACCCACCGTAGCGACGAGAGCCGCAATAGCGACCTTTTTCATTTCAAGGATTCCAGAATTGACTTTGAACTGACAGAGCCGAAAGAGAAGGCCCACCGGAGGCGGAACGGTGATCTGCGCACCGATATGTAGCCGGCACCACGCCCCCGATCCATTGCCCCAACTCCTGGCCAACTGAGAAGGATGGCACGTGTAATAGTCGGCCAACGCAGCCCGGTCTGACTACTGGATTAGTCCGAAATACGATCTCATCTGATCCCTCGTAAGCGATCAGATCGTCGGGAAACGACGCCAGGAATTGCCAGGAATCGTCACTTGAGGCGCGAACAAGCAGGCAAAATGGTCGCCCGAAAATCCGAAGCACCCGCGATAAGCCGGGCCAGCCCGGCTTCGCGATCAATGGTGCATGGGCGATGGCGCAATCCCGGGGCGGATGCGCCCCGGGTCGCCGGTCTGATCAGTTGTAACTGACTACGACGACAAGCGGTGTGCCGCCCGGCGTGGCGGACGCGGACTTCAGTTCCATCACTGCGCCGTGTTGGTCCAGCTTGTAGTGCCCATCCGCATCCGGGGTGAGTTGCTTGCCCACGCGGTTCACAAGACTGACTGCAACCGCCCGGGAAACTAGCGGATTTTCCTGCCGCGCCGGATTGGCCGCCATGAGCGCGACATCGGCGGCCGGAGCGCTACCGGGCGACGCAATGAAGGACACGGTCTCACCCGACGCACCGTCACCGTCATACGCGATGCTTCCCGTTCCGACAGCGGCACGCTCGGACGCTACCGCAATGTCGTACGCCGGAGCCACAATCGCGCCGGTAAACGTAATGCGCCCGCCGCTTTGCGCGCAGGCCGGTACGGCAAACATCCCTGCCAACGCGACCAGTCCGGCCGCGCCGGCCAGCCAGCGCATGGTTTTTTGCTTATCAGTTTTCATGACGACCTCCGGATGAACGTCTACGCCTGCCCCCTATGGGCCCTACTACCCTGTGAGGTATTGCGGCATCGTTCTGGAAATCTTTAGGCAGTTATAGACACTGCCCCTTACGAAAACTATTCAGCTCACCTTGCAAATTAATTAATCACCGGAACTAGCGGGCAGCCACACCGGCCGGCGTTCGAACCTGCGGCATCGCGCCTGCCTTCGCCATCGCCCCGCGCACTTCGAAGCGCACCGAATCCGTCGTCTGCCCGCGCGCATCCACCAGTTCGAGCACGTGCCGGCCCGGCCACGGCAGCCACGCCACACGTGCTGCCGTGCCCAGCGGCTTGCCGTCGAGCCGCCACGTCACCTGCGCCGTCGATCCCGCCGCGCGCTCGAACCAGACGCGCTGGCGTGCGGCCGGGATGTCGGGGTCGAGCGCGAAGATCGTGCCGTCCACCGGGTTGCCGATCTGCGCTGGCCCGCCGCCTGCAACATTTGCAATATCCGAAGCATTCGCGGCGAGCCCGACGTAGGGCGTAGCCGTGCCCGCGAGAAACCACTCGCTGCGTGCCGGTTCGAGCGCGTTAGCAAACGTGACGCGCACGCGTTCGACGCCGGGCGGTGCGGCCGGCGCCACGCTCGGCACGCCGCGATGCAGATAGCCGACGATCGCCGCCCACACCGGCGACGCACCGCTCACGCCGGAAACGTCCCACATCGGCGAGCCGTCCGCATTGCCCACCCAAACGCCCACCGTGTAGCGCGAGGTGTAACCCACTGTCCAGTTGTCGCGCATGTCCTTGCTCGTGCCCGTCTTCACCGCCGAAAACATGCGTGTGGCGAGCGGACTGTCGAAGCCGAACGTGCGCGTGCGGGCGTTGTTGTCCGCGAGGACATCGGTGATGATGAACGCTGCTTCGGGGCTAAATACGCGGCTGGGCACACGTGCGCCGCGAGCGGGTACGGCGGACGGCGCCTGGCCGCCGGGCAGTTCGACGATCGGGCCTGCCACTCCGCCGTTCGCAAGCGCCCGATACGCGTTCGTCAGGCTGACGAGTGTAACGTCCGCGCTGCCCAGCGCGAGGCTGTAGCCGTAGTAGTCGCCGCTTTCGTTCAGCGGCAGCCCAAGCGCCTTGAGCGTCTTCGCGAAACGGTGCGGCGTGACCATCACGAGCGTGCGCACGGCAGGCACGTTCAGCGACGACCCGAGCGCCGTGCGCACGCTCACCCAACCCTTGAAGCCCTTGTCGTAGTTCTGCGGCATATAGAGGCCGCCGCCTGCCGCGAGGTCGAGCGGCGCGTCGTCGAGTAGCGATGCCGTAGTCACGCGTCGCTCGTCGATGGCTTCGGCGTAAAGAAAGGGCTTCAGCGTCGAACCCGCCTGGCGCAGCGCCAGCGCCGCGTCCACTTCGCGCGCCGCCGAAAGCGCGCCCGACGAGCCCACCCAGGCCAGCACTTCGCCCGTCGCGTTGTCGAGCACCACGGCCGCGCCGTCCTTCACGTTACGCGAGTGGTCGGGCCGGTTCAGCTCGATCAGCGTGCGCGTAAGCGTGTCGCGCGCGAAGCGCTGCAGGTTTGCGTCCAGCGTCGAACGTACGCGCTGGCCCGCCGCCGGATGCATGGCGCTCGCGACCTGCCGCGCGAAGTGCGGCGCGAGCGCGTCGGCGCCGTCGAATGCGGCATAGTCATCCGCCACCGCCGGACGCGCAAACGCCATCTGCACGAAGCCGTCGAGATTGGCGCAACCGCTCGCGTCGTGCAGATCGCGCAGGATGCGGCACGCACGGGTGGCGACCTTCGCGGACGGCGCGTTCGGCGCGCGGATCAGCGCGGCGGTCACGGCGGCCTCGCGGTCGTCGAGGCCGGAGGGCGCCTTGCCGAACAGCGTCTGCGAAATGGCCGCGAGGCCCACGGTCTCGCCGCGAAACGGCACGAGGTTCAGATACGCTTCGAGTATCTGGTCCTTGCGCCAGCTTTGTTCGAGGCGCAGCGCGTCCACGGCCTGTACGGCCTTCTCGCCGAACGAGCGCTGCCCCGAGCGCTTCGGGCTGTCGTCGAGCAGGCCCGCGAGCTGCATCGTGACCGTGGAGGCGCCGCGCGTGCGCGTATTCCAGAGATTCGCCCAGGCCGCGGCGGCCGCGCCTCGCCAGTCGACGCCGCTGTGTTCGTAGAACCGTTTGTCCTCCGAAACGACGATCGCGTCGCGCAGCGCAGGCGAAACGTCGGCGAGCGCCACCCAGTCGCCGCGCCGCGCCGTGCGCTCGACGCGCGTATGCTGCAGCGGCGTGCCGTCACGGGCGAGCAACACCCAGTCGGAGCTGCGCCACTGCGCGCGGACGTCGTCGTACGAAGGCAGCGCGAGCGCCGGGACCGGCAGCAGTGCGATGCTCAGCACCGCCGCGGATACAAAGCATCGGGCACCCATCGCCGCTCCGCTCATTGGGCTTGCGGCGCAGGCTTCACGACGACCGGCGCATTCGGCAGGACGCCGAACGTCGCGGGCGCGTACAGCGCCTCGACTCGCGTGGGCGGCAGCCCGAACGTGCCCACGTTGTTGAGTCGCACCGTGTACTCGATCGACACCTTCCCCTTCGGCAGATAATCGTAGTACGCGCGATAGCCGTCGAAATCGCGCTCCACGAATGCGGGCCACGGACCGTCCTGCTCCTGCTTTTCGCCCTGCGTGGCCGCCTCCGAATCGCGCCCGAGGCCCGAGCCGAGGATCGTCGCGCCGGCCGGAACCGGATCGTTGACGACGACCCAGGTCATGTCGGTCTGCGCCTCGATGTCGAGATGCACGCGCAGCACGTCGCCGCGCGTGTAGACGCCCTTCACCGCGGGTTCGAGCGGCGTGACGGTCTTCGCGATGCGGTAGCCCGCTGCGAACGGCGCGCGCAGGGGCACGGCGGCGAGGCTTTCGATCGTCGCCCACGGTTTGCCGCTGCCTTCCTGGGTCAGCGCGAGTGTGGGCGTGTTCGTCGCGTCCGAACGCGCCGCCGGCCAGTCGAGCAAAGTGCCGCGCACCGCCGCCGAGCGCGTGGCAGCCGTGGCTCCCGAGGCCGCGCCGGCAGGCGCGGCACTCCACGAGACATCGCGCCCGGTGCCGCCCAGCTGGATCTTCGTCGTGCCGGTAACCGGTACGCTTTCAAAGACGCGCGAGAAACGCTCCACGGCGAGCGAGCCGTAAACGTTGGCGGTCGTCGTCTCCCAAGCGCCATTGCGCTGCATTGCCAGCAGTCCGGCCACGAGACGCGGCATCTCGTCCTTCCACGCGGGGTTGTCGACCATCGCCAGAGCAAGACGCGCCGCGTTCACCTGGGTGCCCGTCATGAGCCACCAGAGATCGTCCTCGTCCGCCGTCGAGAACGTGAGCTGCGTGCCCTGATACGTGAGCCGCGCGCGCAGGATCTGGTCGAGCTGCGCGAGCTTCGTCTCGCGATCGGGCACGTCGCGCATGCGCGTGAGGCTCCCGTAGTAATCGATCACGGCCGAGGTGGGCCACTGGTTCGGCGCGATTTCGATGGAGCCGAGGAGTTGCGCATTCGCCGCGCCGTAGCGCGATAGCGCCTCGATGGCCGCGAGCTTGCGCAAGTCCAGATCGCGGCGCGGCGCCCACGTATTGCGCTCGATGCGGCCTTCCACGAAGCGCGTGAGGCCGTCCTCCATCTTCGCGCGCAGCGCGTCGGGAAGGGCGAAGCGCGGGTCGAGCTTCGCCGCCTCGTCCGTCACGGCAAGCAGGTAGGCAGTCAGCGTGGGGCTGCCGTGGTTCGCGCTGTCGTCGGTGGGCGGGAAGTAGTTCGCGAGGCCGTCTCCGTCCAGATAGACAGGCAGGTGCGCGAGCACCGCCTGCCAGCGGGCCGGATCGCGTAGGCCCAGCGCCACCGAGATCTGCTGCTCGAGACAACTGTACGGATAGCGGTCGAGCCAGCGCGTCACGCCCGGCAGGCCATCCGCGAGCTTCGCTTGCAGCGATACCGCGATGCCGCCGCGAACGCGCCCCTGCTGCGTGACGCTCGCGTTCGCGGGCGGCGCCACCGGCAGGGAGAGCGTGCCGTCCACCTGCGCGAGCGTGGCCTGCTGCACCGTTACCGGCAGCGCCGCCGTGACGCGCTGCGTGAGCTTCACGGCGTCGGCGGCATGCGCCCCGCCCTGTTCCGCCGCGCTCACGTTCCAGACCAGCGCGGGCAATTCGGCGTCGGCCAATCCGTCGGGCACCGTTGCCGTCCACGCGACCTCGCGAGACGAATCGGGCGCGAGATCCACGGTCTGCGGCGCGAGCGCGAGCGGCGGCACGTTCGGTGTGACCACGACCTTCATCGCGCGCGCCGTCGTGTTGCGAAGCGTGAACTGCGCGCGGAACGCATCGCCTTCGCGCACGAGCGGCGGCAAACCCGAAATCAGTTGGAGGTCCTGAGTGCTCTCGATCGTCGCGCTGCCCGTACCGAAGCGCTCCGTCCCGCTCGCCGCGACCGCGACGATGCGAAAGCGCGTAATCGAGTCGTTGAGCGGCACATCCACGCGCGCTTCACCCTTCGCGTCGAGCGTCACGCGCGGGTTCCAGTAGAGCAGCGTGTCGAAAAGTTCGCGCGTCGCGGCGTGCCCGCCCCCACCGCCCGCGGGCACCGCCTTGCGGCCGAAGTGGCGCCGGCCCACGATCTCCATCTGCGCCGTCGAGGTGTCCACGCCGTATGGGCGCCGCTGGAACATGGCATCGAGCAGATCCCAGCTCTCGTTCGGCATGAGTTCGAGCAGCGCCTCGTCGACGGCCGCCACCGCGATCTGCGTGCCGGCCGGTACCGGCTGGCCGTTCGGCAGTTGCACGCGCAGCGCGACATGCGAAACGCCGCGCACGGTGTAGCGCTTCGCGTCGGGTGTCACGCTCACGTCGAGCCGGTGCGCCGCCGTGCCCACGCGGATCTGCGCGAGCCCATAACGATAGGCGGGCTTCGAGAGATCGACGAGCGGCGTGGGCGCCTCGTACTGGCGGCCTTCGTACCAGAACGCGCGTGCCCATTCGAGCGGCGCCTTCCAGCCCCATGTGAAGAACGAATACCAGGGCACCTCGTGGATACGCCCGCGCAAGGCAAGCACCGAAACGTAGACGTTCGGCCCCCACTGGTCGCCCACCTTGAGCTCGATGGTGGGGTCGCGGCCGTCGAGCTGCACGACATGCGTTTCGATGATGCCCTCGCGCTCCACGGCGACGAGCGCCGTCGCAAAGCGGAACGGCATGCGCACCTGAAAGCGCGCGGTTTCGCCGGGCTCGTAGCTCGTTTTCTCGGGCAGCACGTCGATGCGGTCGGTGTTATCGCCGCCGAACCACAGTTCGTCCTCGCGCGTGACCCAGACGGAAGTCGTGGCCGTGGAAGCGTGGCCATCGCCATCCGTAGCGGTCGCGATCAGGTCGATGTTGCCCGCCTCATCAAGCTTTGCCTTGCACGTCAATAGCCCGTGGTCGTCGCTTTTCCCGCTGCACAGCGCGCCCAGATCGTGCGTCTGCGTATGGTTGTCGTAGGCGTAGAAGCCGCCCACCATGCGCTTGCGCGACGTGGTCGTGATGCGCGCCACGCCGCGCACTTCGAGCTTCACGCCCGCGCGCGGCTTGCCCTGCAGGTCTAGCGCAAGCGCGGTGACCGGTACCGTGTCGCCCACCGACACCCAGCTCCCCGCCTTGATGCCCGCCACCACGGCGGCGGGCCACAGCGTGGCGCTGCCGCCTATCGTCTGCACTTCGCCGTTGGGATCGGCGAAGGTCGCTTCGAGCGCGAGGCGTTTGGGCGTATCGACAGTGGGCAGGTTCTTCAGCACCAGTGCGCCCGCGCCGTTGCGGTCGAGCGTGAGCGGCTCCTTGTCGGCTACGAGCCGGGCCGTTTCGGTGTCTTCCTGAGGAGTGCTTTCTTCGTCGTCGGTCGCCTCGTCGCCTGCCGAAGCGGGTGTCCACGGCGCGAAGCTGAAGTCGCTGAAATCGTCCGTGAAAGCGGGCGTCAGATCCTTCACGAGCGCCGAGACCTGCACCGGCAGATTCGAGGCAGCACCGCCCGAAACGTAGTCGATTTGCAGCGAGACCGGCGCTTCCCTGGCGGCGACGAGCGGCGAGGTCTTTTCGTTGCGCGCGGCTATCGTCCCCTTGAACACGGGAAGACGGAATGCCTCCACGCGGAAGCTGCCGCTGTCGTAATTCATGTGGACGGCGCCGCCATTGTCTCCATCGCTGTTATCAGCGCTCTCGTCGCCACTGCCGCTGTCCTGCGCGGAGGCGTCGCCGTCGTCGAGCGAGACGTCGTACTCGCCCAGCTTCGCTTCGGCGGGAAGCTTGAACGTCGATACCGCGGTATGGTCCGCGGACCAGGTGAGCGGCAGATGATACGTTTGCCCACTGCCCGTATGGCGGATCGTCACGCGGGTGGGATACTGCGCCGGGAAGGCGAGGCCATGCATCGTCTCCGCGCGGATGAAGTGCTTCATCGAGACGGTCTCGCCCGCGCGAAAGAGCGGCCGGTCGAACACCGTATGCGCGCGCACGGTGGGCTCGGGACTCGTATCCGTCGGCACGTTAAAGCGCCATGACTCGATCCCGCGATTCCAGTCGGACTGCACGAACGCCATGTCGGGCCCGGTCTTCGGATCGTCGATGCGCGCCGAGACGAAGAAGCCGCTATAGCTGTCCTCGCCGCAGGTGCTGCGGTTCGTGAGCGCACCCTCGATGTTCAGGAGTCCGTGCGCATCGGTCCGGCCTTGCGCGATCTGCTCGCCGTTGCAGTCGGATACGCGCACGTCCGCGCCCGGCACCGGCTCGCCCTTGTCGAGCGTCGTCACCCAGACCACGCTGTTCTCGCGGCCTTGCTTGAAATGCACGCCCAGATTCGTGATGAGGACCGCCGTGCGCACGTACATCGGCGCGGCCTTGCCGAGCAGCGACGCGCCGAGCGAAGGCGAAGCGAGCTCGATCACGTAGAAACCCGGTTTTTGCACCGGAATGCCGATCACCTCGAACGGCCGCAACGACTTCGGATCGGCCTTGGGCAGCGTGAGGGTCTGCACGCCCGGTTGACCCGCCAGCAGCGAAAGCGAGCGTACGTCGACGGTGCGCTCTTGCTGGCCGCCACTGTCCGTGTTTTGGTCCGCGCTTTGGTCCGAATCTCCGTCTGCCGAAGGCGGCACCACGACCGGCGACCTTGCGCGCGCCAGCAGACCGGGCATCTGCTTTTCGATTGCCGACTCGGTCATGCCATAGGCGTCGAAGGTCTCGACGAGGCGCATCCAGCGGCGCATGTCCGTGTCCGAGCCCACCGCCAGCTCTGAAAACCGCGCCTCGCCCGCGTTGAGCCCCGCGACGTGCAGATCGGCCTCGACGTTGCGCACCGTGACGGGCACGAGCGGCGGCATGCCGGGTTCCGCGTAGCGTTCGATGATGCCGAAGGTGGACGACGAAAATTTCGCGAGCGGCGGCATGGGCGCGGTGGCCGCCTGCAGCGGAAACAGGTCGGCGTTCGAGAGCGGGCGGCCGCTTTCGTCCTTGAGCGCGTCCGGCACGAGCACCGTGAGCTGCGCGCGCTCCGGCAGCGGCGCCGCGAATTCGACGGTCGTGACGTCGTTGCCGGCCTCGTCCTTCGCGAAGGTCGGCGCGATCTCGCCGTTCGGGCCGCGCAACCGGAAGCGTTCGGCATCGGCATGCGTAATGGCCGCGCTCAGATCGATGCGCACCGGGCGCAGCGGCGTGCAAGGCGCCTTGGCATTCTCGCGCTCGCAACTGAACTTCGCCGTAAAGGGCTCGCGCACCGTGTAGTCGTAGCGGCGCTCCGTGTCGTTCGGCGTGCCATGCGGGCCCGCCACGCCCTTGCCGTAGACGAGCTGCATCTTCGCGCTCGACGGCAGCGTCTGCTGGCATACGAGCGTGAGTACGCGCGCGCTGTCCTTTTCCAGGTGGAAATGCTTGAGGAGCGCCACGCGGGCCGGCACATCCACGTTGCGAACCGGGATGCGGTTGCCGAGCCCCTCGGACTCGCACCACACGTGTCCGCGCACCGAGGCGTCGGTGGCTGGCCCGTTGAGCGTCAGGACGAATGCCTGGTTCTCCTCGATCGTCCCGCCCCAGGGTTGCACGTCCACCGGGAACGGACCGCCGGTCGAGAATGCGTAGCGGCGCGCGCCCGTCACCGCATTGCCGGCCGTCGACTTGAGCGCATCGTCGAGCACGACGCTGCACTGCACGTCGGGCGGCAGATCGTGCCTGAAGTCCCACGCCCAGGTCTTTTCGTCGACCCAGCGGCCCTGCCCCTCGCCCGCCGCCGCGTCGCTGCATTGCACGTGCGCCGGGTCCTTCGCGTTCGCGGCGCCGAAGGCGACCATCGCCTCGTCGAATTTGATCACGACCTGGCGCGCCTGCGCGACCGTGCCGACCGGCGATACGCTCAGCGTGCGCGCGGCATCGGCACGCCAGGCGAAGAGCGCCGTTGCGCCCAGCATTGCGGCAAGCGCCGCCGTCCACCACCCGATTTTCTTTGCGTTATGGGTTTGCATCGACCGATCCCGTTGTTCTCGTCCATGGCGTCTGGCTCGCCAGTCCGGCGAGCGCAGCATCGTACCGCGTGACACGACACGACGCGTCGTAACTGTCCGGCGTATGCATCTCGCCCGCGAGATCGCGGAATCGATATCGAGAAGGACGGCTCAGCCCGTGGTGTCCGCGGGCATATCGAGCGGCATGTCGAGCGCAATGCGCGTCGCGCCCGGCGCCGACTCCACCACGAGCACCCCGCCCAGCCGCGTCGCGCGAGCGCGCATGCTGCGCATGCCGGCACCGCCGTGCGCGGCGTCGCCAATGTCGAAGCCGATCCCGTTGTCGGTAACGGTCAGCTTCAGCGTATCGCCGACACGCCGCAGCTCCACGCTCGCCTGGGAGGCCTGACTATGCTTGAGCACATTGGTCAGGGCTTCCTGCACGATGCGCAGCAGGTCGAGTCCGCGTGCGCCCGGCATGCGGCAGCCCTCGATCCCTTCGAGCGTCCAGCGGCACGCCACGCGCTGGCGTTCGAAGAGCCGCATGAGCCGGTGCCGCAGCGATCCCAGTTGTCCTGCCAGCGCATATTCGCCGAGCTCCTGGCTCGATGCCGCGTCGATGATGATGCGCAGATCGTCGCGCAGTTCCTTGAGGATCGCGAGCGAGCGGCCCTCGGGCAGCACGCCGGGCGCATATTCGTGCTCCGCGATGGCGCTCACGAGCGTGCCGCCCAGACCGTCGTGCAAATCGTGCGCGAGCCGCACGCGCTCGGCGAGCCGCGCATTCGCCACTTCGAGCTGGTGCTGGCGCGCGAGCGTTTGTCCCAGTTCGGCGCGCGCCGCGGCGATGCCGAAATTCAGTTCGTCGTTGAAGCGCTCGACGCGACGCAAGGCGGTGACGAAGCGCCAGGCGAGCATCAGCGCCATCGACACCATCAGCAGTTGCGCGGTCAGTGCGGTGAAGTAGAAATTGTCGTCGAGAATGCCGACGAAGCTGAGCAAGTCGTGCATGCCCGCCGCGATAAAGACCGCGACACTCAGCGCGACGATACGCTGATCGGGCCGGCCGTGACGCCAGGCGAACCCCAGGAACGCGCCGGAGGTCAGGAAGAAATTACAGGCCTGGCCGATCGTAAGCACATCGCGCGTGGCAGAAACAAGACGCTCGGGCACTGCGACCATCGCAATCACACCGACCAGCACCACGGCCCACAACGCCAGTTCGAACCGGGGTAGCCGCCGCTCGCTGTAGCGCAGGATGAACATCGTGAACGCCGCGCTGTAGACGATCAGCGCCACCGAGTTCGCGCGCTCCCAGCCGTTCGTGCTCGCGAACGGCCAGGGGGTGGTCACCACCTGGTTGAGCGCAACCCACCACCAGGTAAACGACAGCAGGCCGAACCAGCCGTAGGCGGTCTCGTCGCGGCGCATGAGCCACAGGGAGAAGAAAAAGCACCCTAGCGTCGCCGTCACGGCAAGACTGAAGAACTGCAGGTCGTAGCGCACGTTCAGCGAACGGGCATGCACCGCCGCCAGCACCGCGGGGTCGCCCAGTTCGACGCCGCCCAGCCCCGGCTGATACGGCGCAAGGCCCGAAACGCGCACGAGCAGCGTGTTCTCGCCGGGATGCAGGAGCGGCGCAGGCAACAGCGCATAGCGCGGCATATTCCACGCGCGCGTAAGCGGCTCGACCAGCGAGGCATCACGCTCTAAGAGCGTGCCGTTCAGATAAACCGCGCCCGCCATGTTCAGATAGTCGATGCCGACGGCGAGCGGCCGCGCATTCGCCGGCTGCTGCCAGGTGAGGCGATACCAGACCACGCCGTCGAAACCCGGCCAGCGCGCGGTCCATTCGTCGGGCAGCGTCACGCTCGCCCAGCCCGTGGCGGGCGGCTGCTGCGCGCGCCAGTCGCTGCGCGCGGCCTCGATATGGGTAAAAAGCGGAGTAAAAGCAGGAAGGGAAGCAGAAGGACCAGCCGGTGCAGCCATCGCCGCATGCAGCCAGCATAGAAAACAGATCAGGGCAGCCAGCCTTGCGTGCGCGCTTCGAACACGGCCTGCGTGCGCGAATTGACAGCCAGCTTCTTGTAGATGTTCTTGATGTGGCATTCGACGGTCAGCCTGGACAAGGACAGCACCTCCGAAATTTCGCGATTGGTGAGCCCCTTTCCCACCAGCCCGAGAATCTCGATCTCGCGCGGACTCAGCGACGGCCCGGGCGGCGTGGCCGGCACCCCGCTGCCGGCCCCTTCCGCCGCTCTCCCGGCTCCCGCCAGATCGAGAATGCGTCTTGCCACGAATGGGTCGATCGGTGCGCCGCCGCGCAGCGCACTGCGGATCGACAAGGCAATCTCGATGTCGTCGCGCTCCTTCAGCAGATACCCCGTCGCCCCGGCCTGCAGCGCCGTGACGATGATCTGCTCGGTACTCCACGCCGAGATTACCAGAATCGGCAGCGCCGGATCATGTCGGGAAAGCTCGCGTATCAGGTCGATACCGCTGCCGTCGGGCAGGCCCACATCGGCCAGCACCATCGCAAACGGCTGCTCGGCAAGTAGCGCACGCGCGGCGGCAATGTCGCCGGCGAACTGCAGGGCTTCGGCCTGATAGCCAAGACCGGTGAGTATGGCAGCCAGGCGCCGCTGGGTCAGCAGTTCGTCTTCGACGATCAGGAGCGGTCCGGGCAGGACGGATTCGGGCAGGTCGGGCAGCGCTGGGTTCATGGCTCCGTGGCGAGACGCGGAAGCGAAGGGCGTGGTGGGAACCCGCGGGTGCGGGCGACGGCGTCAGCTTCGCACAATTGTGCGCGCTCAACGAGCCGCCGTGCTGCCTTTTCCCTTGCCCCTACCTGATTCCAGGTATTGCCGCTCCCCCGCGCTGCGGTTCAAATAGCCCATCGACCCGACCCTCTCATCAGAAAAACAGACCGTCGTGGCCTGATGGCCGTGCAGGCCACGCGAAGACCCAATTCCCTACGGGCGCCGGGGGCGGCAAACCGGTGCGGGCGATACGAACAGGGGCGCCCGCACCGGCGATGTCTGCCAGTGACGAGACCATGGACTATGCAAAGAAAAACCGGCGTGCGATAAGCGCCACCGCATGCGAGGACCAGTACCGCCTGGAGCTGGCGCGCGGCGCCTCGCATATCGCGAGCACGCTCTCGGCCCAGAGCCGGGCGGCGGCGATTGCCGAAGTCGTCGACGGCTTCGTGCTCCAGTACGGCGAGACCGATCTCGCCGTTTTTCTCGAAGTGCTCGCCGACCGGCTCATGCAGCGCGGCGCCAACGAGGCCGCCACGGCGGTGACCGCCGCCCAGCGCGCCCCGAAACGACGCCCCGCCGCCCCGCGCCCTTGACAGGCCAAGGCGGCCATTCGCTCAGCGCGCCGCGCTGCGATAGCGTTCGGCCGGCTGCGACTGCGCGAAATTCGCTCCCATCGCGAGACGTGCCGCATCGAAATCGGCCCATTGCCGTGCGTCCGGCAGCGGCGGAATCGTGATCGTCTCGCGGCGGTCGTAGCCCACGAGCGCGGCGTCCACGAGGTCGCCCACTTCCATCACGCCCGTGAGCGCATTGACGTCCTTGCCGGCGCGCGCCCAGATTTCGGTACGCGTTGCCGCGGGCAGCACGGCCTGCACGTACACGCCGCGTTCGCCGAGTTCGAGGTGCAGCCCCTGGGACAGGAACAGCACGAACGACTTCGTCGCGCCGTACACGCTCATGCGGTATTCCGGCAACAGCCCCAGCACCGAAGCGATGTTGACGATCGCCCCTTTACCCTCGCGCGCGAAGCGCGGCGCGACAGCGGCGGCAAGGCGAGCGAGTGCGGTCACGTTGAGGTCGATAAGCTTGCCCACGGCCTCCGGCCCCTGCTCGACGAAGGTACCCGGCAGGCTCGCACCGGCGTTATTGATAAGGATGCCGATGCGTTCGTCTTCAGCCAGACGCGCTTCCACGCGCATGAGGTCGGCGCGCCCAGTCAGATCGGCGCCGACGATTTCCACCTTCACCCCATCTCGCGCGCGCAATCGCGCCGCCAGTTCTTCCATACGCGCAAGGTCGCGCGCAACCAGCACGAGGTCGTGGCCGCGCTGCGCGAAGCGGTCGGCATAGACAGCGCCAATACCAGTGGACGCACCCGTAATCAGCACTGCAGGACGATCGGACATCGTGAATCTCCTTCGGGAATCGGATATTTATACATGACAATCATCATGTATAAATCTATGATGATGGCCATCATATATAATGTCAAGCATTCGTCGATGCGAACGGGGAGAGAACGATGAGGGTGAGCCGGGAGCAGGTGGCGCTGAATCGCGCGAAGATTCTGGAGGCCGCGAGCGTGCTGTTCCGGGCGCGCGGCTACGACGCGGTCACCGTGGCCGACGTGATGAATGCCGCCGGGCTCACGCACGGCGGCTTTTATGGCTATTTCAAGTCAAAAGACGAACTGATTGCGCAGACGCTGGCTCACGTCTTCGCTCAGGGCGAGGCCGGCAACGCCGATCTCGCACGCTTCGCGGCGGCGTATCTTTCGCCCGCGCACCGCGACGACGTGGCAGCCGGCTGCCCCACCGCGGCGCTCGGCGCCGAAACGGTGCGGCAGACGCCGGAGGCGCGCGCCGTCATGGCGGCGGGCCTGAAAAAGCAGATCGAGCGCTTCAGCGCGGGCCACACCGGCAAGGAAGCCGTGAAGGCGCGCAGGAATGTCATCGGTACCTGGTCGGCGATGCTGGGTGCCGTGATCCTTGCGCGCCTGATCGACGACCCGACGTTATCAGACGAAGTGCTCGAAGAAACGCGGGCCTGGATTGCCGATCATGGCGTCGGAAATTCGCGCTGATACCATGACACGCCGTACTGCGGGCCGCAGCATCGCGCCATCAAATACAAACGCCGCGCGAACCCTGAAGTTCGCGCGGCGCGATGAAGCCTGACCGGAGCCCGAGGCTCCGCTGGCCCCATTAGTGGCCGTTGTACACGCGCACCGGCGCCGAGTAGCTGCTGGCCGAGGTATCGGCCGCGCCGCCGCTTTGCGACGAGCTACCCGTGGCCGAGCCATAGCCGCTCGTCTGGTCGCCGTTCATTGCGTGCACACGCGCTTCGGCTGCCTGGATCTGGTCCGGATACGTGTGATCGTTGGCTTGCGGATGATAGCCAACCGCCTCGAGCTGCGCGAGCTCATTACGCACTTGAACGCGCGTCATCGGACCATTGTCCGATTGCGATTGAGCGAACGAAACGGCAGGAACTGCGAGAACGGCTGCGAGCGCAACAGCCTTGATAAGCGATTTCATGACACTACCTCCGAGAACTTGATTGTCGGTGCAGTTCTTTTCTGCATCCGTTGAGCACAGTCTAGTTAGGGATAGCCCGCAGATAAATGCCAGCAAAATGAAATCACTGTTTTCGCAGAACGGATAATCGGCTGCCTGGCATGCCATGATTTTTATCGCTTTCTCTCATAAGCTTCTGCCTGCAAGGAATAAGGGACACAAAGCAGACGCAGTCCGCGCAGCCGGTGCATCATAGGGGCTCACCGACGAGGGGGATTGCCATGGCCACCTGGAATCCCGATCCGACGTTTTATCCGTCCGCACGCATGGCGAGCGATGCACCGAAGGAAACCCTCGCGTATGTCGCGAGTTTCGACCCCGGCCGGCAGGTTCCGGATACGCTCGACGTCGTCGACCTCGATCCGGCATCCGCGCAATACGGCCGCATCGTCCACCGCGTGCTAATGCCCAACGCCGGCGACGAACTGCACCACTTCGGCTGGAACGCATGCAGTTCGTGCCTGTGTCCCAATGCACCGCATGCGCATTCGGAGCGCCGCTATCTTGTCGTACCGGGACTGCGTTCGTCGCGCATCCATATCGTCGATACGAAGCCCGATCCGCGCAAGCCGCATATCGTGCGCGTGCACGAACCCGAAACCGTTGCGCGGCGCGCCGGCTACACGCGCCCGCATACCGTGCATTGCGGCCCCGAGGGCATTTATGTCACGGCGCTCGCCAATGCCGAAGGCGAGGCGCCGGGCGGCATTTTCCTGATGGACCACGAAAGCTTCGACATACATCTGCACACGCGCCGGCACAAACAGACGCTCGATTTCGGCGCGGAAAATCAGCTCGTGTTCGAACTGCGGCCCGCGCACAATCCCACCCGGCCCTATGGCTTCGTGAATTCGGTGATCAGCCTGAAGGATCTTTCGGCTTCGATCTGGCAGTGGTATCTGGACGGCGACCTCGATGGCAACCAATGGGCCGCGCGCAAGATCATCGAGATCCCCGCCGGACCCGCGGACCCCGACCTGCTGCCGCCCATGCTCAAAGGCTTCGGCGCGGTGCCGCCGCTCATCACCGATATCGCGCCACGGCGCTGCATACGCTCGCCACACTCGCCACGACGGCCGCCATCGCGCTCGCGGCCTACGAGTACATCGGGCTCGGCCTGCTGCGGCGCGGCTGGATCAATTTCGACTGGCTCTGGCGCGGCGCGCTCGTCGCCACCGGCACGCTCGTGATAACGGCGGGTTGAACAGGCGGGTCGAACAAGCGGGTCGAACGAGGCAAACCTCAGGCGCCGCGCAGCGCTCACGCATTCGCGGGGAAATCGGCGCCGATACTCACTTCGCGCCAGGCTTCGATCTCGGCCAGCGCCGCACGCAAACGCTCCGATACCGCCCCCACGCCAAACGCACCCAGCACGAGATGGCGCGGCGTTTGCTCCACTTCGGTCACGCGTATCATCGCCTGCGCCGCGCGCACCGGATCGCCCGGCTGGTGGCCGCTGCCCTCGGCGGTGCGCTTCATGCGCGCACCGGCGGTCTGCTCGTAATCGGCGATATGGCTCGGCGTCTGCACGAGCGAGCGCCCCGCCCAATCGGTGCGGAACGGTCCCGGCTCCACGCAGGTCACCTTGATGCCGAGCGGGCCGACTTCGGCGAGCAGCGCGTCGGAAAAGCCCTCGACGGCATGCTTGGTGGCCGCGTAATAACCCGAGCCCGGAAAACCCACGAGCCCCGCCACCGACGTAATGCTGATCACATGGCCCTTGCGGCGCTCGCGCATGCCCGGCAGCACCGCGCGCGTCAGCGCGAAGAGGCCGAATACGTTGGTGTCGAACTGCGCGCGAATCTCGCGTTCGTCGCCCTCTTCGATCGAGCTCTGGTAGCCATAACCCGCGTTGTTGACGAGCACGTCGATGGCGCCGAACTGCGCGTGCGCGGCCTTCACGGCCGCATCGACCTGCGCGGGGTCGTTGACGTCGAGCCCCACCCGCAGCAGACGCTCGCCGGCTTCGGGCGCGAGGTCTTCGAGGACCGCCTTGTTGCGCGCCGTCGCGACGCAGCGCCACCCGCGCGCGAGGACGGCAAGCGCGAGTTCGCGGCCAAAGCCCGTCGAACAGCCAGTGATGAACCACACCGGAGACTGGGAATTCGTAGCAGGGGTATTCGCAGACATGAATCGCCTCGTGATAAAGGGGGGATGAGGGGCCAGGAAGCGGCCAGTCGGAAAGGAACGCGGCACAGCCGGTCAATCGATCATAGCGGCAGCGCAAGCCGCCTGCCCAAAACCGACCGGAGCCCCCAACGCCTCCGCCGGCCCGCGCCACGCCCGGCGCCGCTATTCGTCGCCCGGCGGCAAACCGGCAGCGCGTGTACCATACGGCGCCTGGCGAGCGCGGCATGGACCCT
The DNA here is from genome assembly GCF_054968425.1 of Paraburkholderia sp. AV2. Lineage (NCBI taxonomy): Bacteria > Pseudomonadati > Pseudomonadota > Betaproteobacteria > Burkholderiales > Burkholderiaceae > Paraburkholderia > Paraburkholderia sp. AV2. The sequence goes on along the minus strand of NZ_JBANLK010000003.1, from coordinate 175,088 downwards.
GCGCCGCCGCACAACCTGAGTGATCCGCCGGAGAAACGATGTCCACCGCGACCCCGCCCGACCGCCTTGCCGCGTCCCCCAATAGCACCCTTGAGGCGCGCTACGGCAAACCCTGGCCAGCACCGCTGCCCGCCTGGAACGCCACGCTCGACACGCTGCTCGCCCACCGCTCGGTGCGCGCCTACGCGGATCGCCCGCTGCCCGCGGGCACGCTCGAAACGCTGGTCGCCGCCGCGCAGTCGGCGTCCACCTCGTCGAACCTGCAAACGTGGAGCGTGGTGGCAGTCGTGGATCCCGCACGCAAGGATCGCCTCGCCACGCTCGCCGGCGACCAGTCGCAGATTCGCGAAGCGCCGCTCTTTCTCGTGTGGCTCGCCGATCTCGCGCGCCTCGAAGGCGCGGCAAAGCGCACCGGCGCGGCGGTGGGAGGTCTCGACTACCTGGAAACGATGCTCGTCGGCGTGATCGACGCGGCGCTCGCCGCGCAGAACGCCGTCGTTGCGCTCGAATCGCTCGGCCTCGCCTCCGTCTATATCGGTGCGATCCGCAATCATCCCGAGCAGGTCGCCGCCGAGCTTGGCCTGCCCCCGCGCGTACTGCCCGTGTTCGGCATGTGCGTGGGCTACGAAGACCCGGCGCGGCCCGCGCAGGTGAAGCCGCGCCTGCCACAGCCGGTCGTGCTGCATCGCGAACAGTACGATGTGGCCGGGCAGGAACCCGGCATCGCCGAGTACGATGCGCTGATGGGCGCTTTCCAGATCGCGCAGGGCCAACGCGCGGCCGGCTGGACGGCCCGCTCGCTCCCGCGCTGGCGCAGCCGCGAGTCGCTGCACGGCCGCGACCGCTTGCGCGAGGCGCTCAACGCACTCGGATTCGAATTGCGCTGAATGCGCCTTTGCCTTGGCTAATGGAGGAAACCGTATGAAAGTCGCCGTCATGGGCGCGGGCGCGGTGGGCTGCTACTACGGCGGCATGCTGGCGCGCGCGGGACACGAGGTCGTGCTGATCGGCCGGGCGCAGCACGTCGAGGCCGTGGGGCGCGACGGCCTGCGCCTCGAAACGCAGCAGTTCGACGAACGCATCGGCCGTCCGCATCTCGTCGCCAGCGCCGATCCGGCCGCCGTCGAGGGAGCGCAACTCGTGCTGTTCTGCGTGAAATCGACCGACACCGAAAGCGCGGGCGCCGCCATGGGCCCGCATCTCGCCGCCGACACGCTCGTGCTCACGCTGCAGAACGGCGTGGACAACGCCGAGCGCCTGCGGGGCACGATCGCGCAAGAAGTCGCGGCAGCGGTCGTGTACGTCGCCACCGAAATGGCGGGACCGGGCCACGTGCGCCATCACGGGCGCGGCGAACTCGTGATCGAGCCTTCTTCGCAGAGCGAAAGCGTGGCGCAGACGCTCGCCGCGGCAGGCGTGCCCACCGAAATCTCCGCGAACGTGCGCGGCGCGCTGTGGGCCAAGCTGATCCTGAACTGCGCGTACAACGCGCTTTCGGCGATCGCGCAACTACCTTATGGCCGTCTTGTGCAGGGCGTGGGCGTGCGCGACACGATGCGCGACGTCGTGGCCGAATGCGTGGCGGTCGCTCGCGCCGACAGCGTGAACCTGCCGCCCGACATCGAGCTGGCCGTGCGCCGCATTGCGGAAACCATGCCCGGCCAGTACTCGTCCACAGCGCAGGACATGGCGCGCGGCAAGCGCAGCGAAATCGACTATCTGAACGGCTTCGTCGTGAGGCGTGGCGAGGCCCTCGGCGTCGCCACGCCCGCGAACCGGCTGCTGCATACGCTCGTGCGGCTCATCGAGGACAAGGCGGGCGGCGCCGTCTGAAGCAGTCTGAGGCGCAGAGCCCCTGGCAACGACGCCCGGGGCGCCGCGGCCGCCGTGTCAGCGTTCGAACACGAGCAGCGTGGAGGTGGCCGTGGCGTAGACCTTGCCGGCCGCATCCGTGAGCGTAGCTTCGGTAAAGGCCGCGCGACGGCCCATGGTCAGCACGCGGCCTTCCGCGCGCACCGGCCCGGTATCGACGGTCATGGCGCGGTGATACGACACCTTCAGTTCGAGCGTCGTGTAGCCCTGGGTGACGCCGAGGCGCGAATGCGCCGCGCAGCCGCACGCGGAATCGAGCAACGTGGCCGCATAACCGCCGTGCACCGTGCCAATCGGGTTGTAGACACCGAGCCCCGGCACGCCTTCGAACACCACGCGCCCTTCTTCCACTTCCACGAGATAAAAATCGAGCGCGTTGCCGATCGGGGCGCGGCCACCGACCTGCATCATATGCCGCAACTGTTCGATGCCGGTCAGGCCGGCGGGCAATTCCGCAACGAGGTCCATGGGGTCGTAGTCTCCGTAGATGGCGCGTATTCGGCGCAATGCGGGCGCGGAACGCGCCTTCCGTGAGCAGCATCCTACCTCTTTTAGAACGATCGTGCTTAAATCTGCGGCGCATCCTTCCTGGGCAGAATCTGCGGCATTGCGATTCGCCATCAATTGATACGGCATCCGAATCAATAACGATTTGAAGATCCCGGTATGAAAATCGCGTGACACCCCGCTTCTATGCGTCTCGCATCGGATGCAAACGTTAGCGGCGGGTCAGCCTGCCCGTTGGGCCGGCGACGTTGCATCGGCGCGATACATTGGTGATATCGTCTGGAGTTGCCGGCCCCGCTTAAGGGAGCAAAGCCGGTCCGCGCGACCGGTAACAACAACAAGCCATTTCACCCCGATGACCGTTTCGAGACCCACGCTTCGGATGAAGCTGCGGCGCGCCTGGGCGTCGCTGCCGCTGTTCCTCGTACGCGCCTTCGCGCCGGCCATGCGCAACCTCCAGTATGCGAAGCGCCGCATGCAGCCGTTTGCCGTGGTGGCCTGCGTCGGCTTCCCGCTTTATTACTATGTCTGGAAGGACCTGTTTCCGCAGCCGTACGAGAATCTCACGCTGCGGCTGATCGGCGCCGTGCTGTTCCTGCCGGTTATCGTCTACGACCACTGGCCCCTCGCCGCGAAAAAGCTGCTGGCGTGGTACTGGTACGGCATTACGCTCTATGCGCTTCCGTTCTTCTTCACCTTCATGCTGCTGAAAAACAGCGGCAATGAAGTGTGGGTGGAAAGCGCGCTGATCGCGGCCTTCGTCATGGTGCTGCTGCACGACTGGCTGATGCTCGTGCTCCAGTTCGTGGTCGGCATCGGCCTCGCCGTGCTCGCCTATTGCCTCACCACCGATCCGATCGTGATCGGCGCGAATTACCTCACGCATCTCGCGATTTTTTCGTTTGCCGTCGCCATCGGCGCAGTGGCGAACTACGACCAGGAGCGCATCCAGATCGAACAGGAGCGCGCCATGCTCGCCACCGCCGGCAGCGTGGCGCACGAACTGCGCACGCCGCTTGTCGCGATCCGCGTGGGCGCGGCCGGTGTCATGCGCTATCTGCCCGCCCTGCTGCAGACTTATGTGCTCGCGCAGCGCCACCGCCTGCCCGTGCCGCGCATTCGCGGCGCACACCTGCATTCGTTGCAAGGCGTGGTGGGCCGCATCGAACAGGAAGCGCTCTACTCGAATGCGATCATCGACATGCTGCTCGCCACCGCACGCTTCGCGGGCGGAAACATGCAAAACGCAACGTCGTGCTCGATCACCCAGTGCGTGGAAACGGCGCTCGCGCGCTTCCCTTTTCGCGAAGGCGACCGGCAGCGCGTGCACTGCAATCTGCGGCCCGATTTTTCGTTCCGGGGCTCGGAAATACTCACGGTTCACGTACTCTTCAATTTGCTGAAAAATGCTTTCCGGCACATGGGCAATATTGAAACCGCATATATTTCGATCCGGCTCGAAACCGGTTCGCGTATAAATCGTTTGATTTTCAGCGATACGGGCACAGGTATTTCTCCGGAAATCTTGCCGCATATCTTTACCCGCTTTTATACTTCGGCAACCACCACCGATGACGTCTCACTGGGAGCCGGCATCGGACTAGCGTTCTGCCACGATGTCATGCAGGCGATAGGAGGAGCCATAACCTGCTCTTCGGTGAAAGGCGAGTACACCGAGTTCGTTTTGACATTCCCTGCGCCATGACGAAAGCCCTCACGCCGTTTGCTTACCCCACCACCGTCGCCTTCGTCGACGATAGCGCCGCGTTCCTGTCGAATCTGAGCCTGCAGCTCGATCCGCAACTCGCATTCCGGATGTTCAACTCGCCTTCTCGCGCACTGCGATTCCTGAACCACCGCGAAACGTCTGGCCAGGCCGCCGAACCGATTTTCAGTCCCTATCTGGACCGCACCGAGGAAAACGATGCGCACCAGGTCATCTCCATGCGCGTCGACGCCATTCGCAGCCTCGTACATCAGCCCGCGCGCTTCGAATCGGTCTCGGTTGTCGTGGTGGACTACGACATGCCCGAGATCAACGGCATGGAGTTCTGCCGCCGCCTGTCCGACTCGTCGGTCAAGAAAATCGTGCTCACCGGCAAGGCCGACGAGCACGTGGCCGTACGCAGCTTCAACGAAGGCTTGATCGACCGTTTCATCCGCAAGCACGAATCCGATGCCGTGGAAACGCTGAACCACGCGATTCGCGATATGCAGGACGCGTATTTCGACCAGGCCGGCGCCTCCGTGCGCGACGCGCTGTCGGTTTCCGAATACGCCTTCCTCAAGGACGGCGCGCTCGCCGCGCATGTGAAGCGGATTTTCGAATCGCACGGCATCGTCGAGCACTACCTCTCGTACCAGCCGCACGGCATCCTCATGTTCGACGGCGCGGGCACGGGCTACCTGCTCGTGATCCATACCGACGAAACCCTGCGCGGCGTGCGGGAAATCGCTGTCGAACAGGGCGCACCCACCGGCTTCCTCGCCGAACTCGACGCGCATCGCAGCCTGCCCTATTTCTGGCATACCGAAGGCTATTACCCCGAGCAATGCGTGGAGTGGCAGCCATATATGCATCCGGCATCGATGTTCCATGGCGAGCGCCGCTACACCTACGCGGTCGTCAAGGAGCCGGCGGGATTTGCGCTCGATACCGTCGTACCGTACGACGCATTCCTGCAGCAGCTCGACAGCGAGTTCCAGGCGGCGTGGAACCCGCACTGAGTCCCACGCCGCCTCCGGGCTTTCGCCCTCTCCGCGATCAGGCCGGCACGGACGCCATTGCAAGTGCCGCCGCCGGCTGCGCCCGATGCCCGCGGGAACGGCCTGCGCCGCGCTGCACGAGGCGGCGTGTCGACGGCCAGTTCCACATGTCCACCTCGTCGCGAATCTCGTCGCACACGTCGACGAGCCGTTCCAGTTCCTGATCGCCCAACGCCGCATTCACCGAAATCCGGATCAGCGAGCGGTTCTGTGCCGTCGCCGGCGCGCAGAACACCGAACCGAATATGCCGCGCGCTTCCAGTGCATCACGCAGCACGATGGTCTGCTGCTCGGGGCCCGCTTCCAGCGCGATGATCTGCGCCTCGCTGCCGTTCAGGTTGTAGCCCAGTTCGGCCAGCCGCGTGCGCAGAAACCTGGCATTTGCGGCAAGCCGCGTGCGGCGCCAGTCTTCGCGTTCGATCACGTCCAGCGTGGCCGCCAGGCCCATCACCTCGTGCGGCAGCAACGTAGAGCTGAAGATCGCGGGCAGTGCCTCAAACTTGAAATATTCCTGAAATCGCCGTGAGCAGCCGATGATGCCCGCCCGCCCCGCGAAGGCCTTCGCAAGGCTCGCAGTGCGGAAGTGGACGCGGTCGGTCAACCCCAGCTCGACAACGAGCCCGGCGCCGCGCGGCCCGTGGGTGCCGAGCGAATGCGATTCGTCGACCACGAGCACGCAGTCGTGCTCGGCACAGACGTCTGCGATGGCGGCGAGCGGCGCCACGCTGCCGTTCGTGCTGTAGACCGAATCGATGATTACGACGCCCGGGCCGTTGCGCTGGATGCGCTGCTCGAGATGATCGACCTCGTTGTGGAGGAAACTGACCGCACGTGCGCCGGCACTGCGGACGCCTTCCCAAAGCGACATGTGCGCCATCATGTCCACATAAACCGGCGTCTGCGCGTCCGCGATGGACTGGATGAGCCCGGTGTTGGCCGCGAAGCCCGACTGGCACAGCACGCTCGCCTCGGCTTCCATCCAGGAGGCGAAGCGGTCCTCGAGCCGCAGTTGCGGGCAGTCGTCGCCGTGCAGGAAGATGCCCGACATCAGCAGACCGTTGCCTTCGTCGCGGATGCTGCGACACATCGCATCGAGAATTTCGGGGTGGCGGGCAATCGAAAGGTAATCGTTGCTCGACAGATGCAATGCGTCGGCGCCCGGCGCGCGCCCATGCATGATATGGCCGCCCGCCCAGGTCTCCTGCACGCGCGTCTGGTAATAGCGGTCCACGCGCGCGGCGAGAAAGGACGGCAACGCCGCGTCGTGATGGTGGGCGTTACGCCAGTTGCTACCAACTTTCATCTCAGGCTCCTTGCGGTTGAAGGCCGCCCCCCGAAGGCAACGTATTTCGTCAGGGATCCTTACGGGAGACTGGCCAGTGGAATTGCCTTGACAGGCGCGCCATGCGTGAGCCGGCACGGCACGCCTGCAAGAGGCTTACGAAAGCGGATGACGCAATGGTGTACGCACAGGTCCATCGCGACGCGAAACGGAACATGACCGTTTCGCCAGAATGGGTTTGCGCGCGAGCCGCGCACACAGGAACGGCGGAGGAACGGCGAGGCCGTCGCAGCGCTGCTTCGGCGCACGAACGCGGCGGCGATATCGTTTGCGGCTGCTGGCCGCCCATGGACGGACGCCCCGACATCCGCACGATTCCCGCCTCGCGTAATCGCTACTGGTTATGAAGGAAGAGAAGCTTGCGTGCCGGAAAGCGCGCTCTGGTATCGCGTAGCGCGTGGCATGACGTTCGGTACGAAACGCGGGTCAGCACGCAAAATGCATGTTTGATAATTATCCAGTAAAAACTGCCGCGTAAATCGCTTTACGGCCGTAACTATGCGCAGTGCATTTCAATTTGTTCCGCCGGCGCATTAGCGTGGCGATCCGCTTTCCAAATGATTCGCTGTGCATAGCTTGCGTCCAAAAAACAACAGCGCAGACGCCTCTTCGGCGGCTGCGCTGCGATGCGGCGAATAAATATCTGACGAAATCTGCTGTCCGCGCCAGTCCCTCCGCTGTTTTCTACTTGATGCCGAACCGATGATCGAGCGACAGAACGCCTCCGCCGCGCCCGATCATATAGAGCAACAGGCCCGCCCACGAAAGATGCGTGGGCCGCGCATCGGGATAGACGAACACTTCGATCACCGTGGTCATGCCAAGGAGTGCGAGCGCCGCACCGCGCGCGAAGAGTCCGAGTACAAGCAGTACCGGGAAGAAGTGTTCCGATCGGTGGCGATGTCCCGGGTTGCGTTCCGGGGTGTGTTCATCTCAGGCTCCATTCGTTTCGGATTGCTTCCCATCTCCGGAGGACATGGCGGCGCTAAACGCGCCATCGGCAAACAGTTCAGAGAACAGGACGGCAAGATCGAGTGCGGGTTCGGCTTCGAGCGCCTCCAGCGTCGCTTCCCCTAGCTCGCGCCCCGCCGCGCAGGCGTCCAGCAGCGCGCAGGCGCCTTGACCCAGCGCACGCCACGTCACGCTTGCGCCGGCGCGCAACACCAGGGCGCCCTCGCCGTGCCATGCGAGTTCTTCGGGCAGCGCGACCGCTTCGCGGTTGGTGCGCCAGATCGTGTAGACCGGATGCGCACCGAACCAGGCCCAGCGCGCACTCGCGTGCGGCTTCAGGACCCGTTGGGCAAACGCTTCAGGCGCGTAGCGGGCCACTTCGGCCGCCGCGAGCGCGGGTTCGTCGGCCGCTACGTGCGCCTCCACCCAGAACCGGTCGAGCCGCGCGACGTCCGCGAGCCACGGCAACTCGCGGGCCGGTTCGAAGCCGGCCAGAAACGCCGGGAACGTCGCGCCATAGAGCAGAAGCCGCGCGTCGTCGGGCGGCGTCGCCTGCGCGTAGATGAGCGCGGCCGAACGAAACCAGTCCACGCCGACAAGGCGCTCCACCGTAGGGAAATTCGCCTGCAAGGCATCGACGCAGCCCTTGAACACCGTGTTGCGGTAGACGGCGAAGCCCGGCTGCAGGATGAGCCCGGCCACGCGCGAGTCCTCCGCGGGGGCGCCATGGAGCGCACGCACGAAATCGTCCTGAAAGCCGGTCAAGGTCGGATTCATGTGAGAACCCCCACGCCATCGAGCACGGCCTGGGCCGCGTCGCGTTCGACAAGCAACGCATCGAAACCGGGAATATGGTCGTCGCGCTCGATCAGCGTGGGCCGCGGACCGAAGCGATCGATCGTATGGCGATAAAGCTTCCACACGGCATCGTCAATGGGGGCATCGTGCGAATCGATCAGGAGCGGCGGCTGCGTTTCTTCATCCACGCTGTGTCCCGCGAGATGGATCTCCATCACCGCCTCGCCCGGAAAGCCATCGATCCAGGCAGCGGCATCGAAGCCCATGTTGCAGGCGCTCACATAGACGTTGTTCACGTCGAGCAGCAAGCCGCAGCCTGTTCGCCGCACCAGTTCCGCGAGAAACTCCGGCTCGCTCCACGTGTGCCCGTCGATGCGCACGTAGTGCGACGGGTTCTCGATGGCGATCCGCCGCCCCAGCGCCTCCTGTGTGCGCGCAATGTTGTCGGCGATGCGCGCGAGCGCCGCGGCGTCGCGCGGAAACGGCAGCAGGTCGGGATGATAGTGGCCACGCCAGGCGGACCAGGCAAGATGTTCGGACACGAGCGCCGGCTGCAGCCGGTCCGCCAGCGTGCGCAGGCGGCTCAGATGCGCCGCATCCGGCACGCGGTCTGCCGCGAGCGAGAGCGATACGCCATGCAGCGACAGCGCGTGGCGTTCGCGTACCGCATCCAGCCACGCGAGGCGCGGGCCGCCCGCAATCATGTAGTTCTCCGGATGAACCTCGAACCAGAGTCCGCGCGCCTCGCAGTTGCACGCTTCGTCGTAATGCTGCGGCTTGAGACCGAGTCCCGCGCCACATTCGGTGAGCCTATTCATGATCGTCGGGCGGCCGTGTGCGTCAGGAGCCCATCGGCTCGAGCGAGCCATGGCCCGAGGGCGTCTTGATCGACGTGCAGGTGCCAGCCGGGACGTTCTTCCAGTGCGAACCGTCGTAGTCCATCTTCTGCGAGCCCGCACAGGTCGTGCCCGCCCCTGCCTTGCAGTCGTTGTGGCCGGCCATCGCGACGCCGTAGCACTTTTCCACGCTACCGGTCTGGGCCTGGGCGACGGTGGCGCCGGAAGCGAGCGAGGCAAGAATCAGCGCGGCGGCGGAAAATTTAAGAGTACTCATGATGTAGGCTCCATCGGTTGATGTTGGGACAGTATTCAGATCGTTCGCGGCATCGCAGCGATGCATACCCGATCTGCCTGTAAATACGCATCGGCGGGAGCGCCGGTTACAAGCCGGCCCGCAATCGCGACAAAATATTTTTTTATGCCTGCTGTAACCCGCTGGCCCCGCCATTCGTATACGCTTCGCACACGCCCTGCACCGCAGCACCGCATACTGAAAGCCATCAGAAAGAAAACCATGCCGCAGCTCACGCTTGACGAATGCCCGGAAGGCCCGCGACTATTGAAGAGGAGCCTGTCCACCGCCACCGGAGCCCCGTCATGACCCGCCACGCGCCGCCCGCCTGATGCCCGCCGCAATCCCTTTGCACCCGCAGACATTTCACCCGCGCTGTAACCGGAGTTCGCGATGAGCCGAACTACCGGTAACGAACCGGCACGCGGCACCGAGGAGCGGCTCAGGGCGTTGTTCGTGCGCGGCCTCGCCGGCGACACGACGGCTTACCACGCCTTTCTCTCGGAGCTCGGCTCGCATCTGCGCGGCTTTCTGCGCAAGCGGCTCTATGCGTTGCAGGACGACGTGGAGGATCTCGTGCAGGAAATCCTGCTTGCCGTGCATAACGGCCGCGCCACTTACCGCCCCGAGGAGCCGCTCACGGCTTGGGTACATGCGATTGCGCGCTACAAGCTGACCGACTTCTTCCGGGCGCGCTCGCGCCGCGAAGCGCTGCAGACGCCGCTCGACGACGAACTGGAGATCTTCGCGACCTGCGACGACGAGGCTGCCGACGCGCGCCGCGACCTGGGCAAGATGCTCGACCAGTTGCCGGACCGCCAGCGCCTGCCGATCCTGCACGTGAAGCTGCAAGGGCTGTCGGTCACGGAAACCGCGAAGCTGACCGGTCTCTCGGAATCGGCGGTAAAGGTGGGGGTGCATCGCGGCCTCAAAGCGCTCGCGCTGAAGTTTCAGAACGCATCATGAAGACAGAGGACCTCATTTCCCTACTCGCCACGGGCGCGACGCCGGTCGACCGCCATCTGGTCGCCCGGCGCTTCGCCAGAGCGCTGATTGCCGGCGGCCTTGGTTCGACGCTCCTGATGGCGCTCGTGTTCGGCGTGCGCCCCGACCTCGCGACCGTCGCGGCCACGCCGGTCTTCTGGCTCAAGCTCGCGCTGCCGTTCTTCCTCGCGCTGGGCGCACTCGCCGCCACCACGCGGCTCTCGCGGCCCGGAGGCGCGCCGCGCATGGCCTGGGCCGCCATGGCCTGGCCGGTCGCGGCCGTGTGGCTGGGCGCCATCGCGCTCGTGTCGCTCGCACCGCCTGCCGAGCGCCTGCCGCTCGTCATGGGGCAGACATGGCGCGTGTGCCCGCTCAACATCGCACTCCTTTCGGTGCCGTCGTTCATCGCCGTGTTCTGGGCCCTGCGCGGCCTCGCGCCCACGCGCCTGCGGGTTGCCGGCTTCACGGGCGGACTGCTGGCGAGCGCCACGGCAACGCTGGCCTATTCCCTGCATTGCCCCGAAATGGCGGTGTCGTTCTGGGCCGTCTGGTATCTGCTCGGCATGGCCATTCCGGCCGGTATCGGCGCCTGGCTCGGGCCGCGGCTGCTGCGCTGGTGACGGGCGCCGCCCGGGTACAGCGCCTGCGCCCGGCACGCTGTACCGATACCGGGAGACCGTCATGTATCCCTCCGCCATGTATCCCTCCGTATCCGCCGCAACGGACGCCGCGGCGCGACAGGACTTCAAACGGCGCATCGCATCCGCGATTGCGCAGGTGAGCTATCCCGCACACCCTCTCATCCTGATCGAGACCGCCGAGCATAGTGGCGCGGCGCGCGACGTGGTAGACGCCTTGCGGGCACTCCCCGACGAGGCGTTCGGCAGTTTTTCCGAGGTGGCTGCCTCGATCGAGGCAGCCCGTGGACCCGCCAGCGGCCTGGACCCGAATTGCGCGAGTTGAACGCAAGGCCGGAAATAAAGTTTTACATCCGGCACGCGGCGCACACCCTGCCAACTACGCGCCGCCCTGCGTCGTAGCGGGCGAAAACCCTCGCCACAAACCGCTTTCGCGCCGTGAGCCCCGACGACTGCTGCGCCGCCACGAGCGGGAACGGAACGTGCTCAATGCCGAACCAGGACAGGCGCGATGCGCGAGCGCGCGCGTACGCGCCGGGAACGAAACGCAAAAACATGGGCGCGGGCAGCATCGCGCCTGGCGGGTGCACATGCATGGCTACTGTATTGCTCGTTGACGACGACCCCAATGCGCTCGATGCGCTAAAAGAACTGGTCGTCCAGGAAGGCTACCGTGTTACGACCGCGGCGGACGGGACTGACGCGCTCAGGAGCGCGCTCGCCGATCCGCCCGACGTCGTGATCTCCGACTGCATGATGCCGCGCATGGACGGCATCGCATTGATGCGCGCAATGAGGCGCAACCGGGCGCTTGCCCACGTGCCGCTCGTGCTCGTTTCGGCGCTGGTCACGCCGCCGGCCGACGCCGATGTGGCGGGCTTTCTGCGCAAGCCGTTCGCCGTCACCCAGTTGCTCGACATTCTGCGCCGCGTACAAGCGGCTTGAACAGCATGCTTCATGGCGCAATCGTCCGGCAATATTCATAGCAATCCTCAATACAAATCGAGGAACGCGGGATGCTTCCCTGAAGACATGAATCTTTCGAGGAAGCCGATATGAATCTCCCGCACCAACCCCATCTCGCGCTGAGGAGCGCCATCTCCCTGACCGGCATCGTAGCGATCGAATGTGCGCTCGTGGCCGGCGTACTGCTCGCCCTGCACATCGGCCCGATGTAACGCAGTCCTCAAGAGGAGCACGATCATGAACGCGTATGCAGGCCGCTCGCAAGACGAGCGCGTAGCCCGGCGCAAGCACGAAATCCAGCGCGCCCAGGAGCCGCCGGGCGGCCAGATGGCCGTCTACGGCACCGAGCCGGACCCCGATCACAGCTGTGGCGAACTCTCGCCGCGCGGCAAGGAAATCTGGCGCCGAGGCGCGGGTCTCGACGGTGGCGGCAAAGCCGATTGATCGTGCCGATTGATCGCGCGGATCAGCCCGCGACGCAGCCGTCGCGGGAACGGCCCATGCGCGTCGCAACGCGTCCTGGCCACGCGCGGCGGTCCCGCGCCGCCTCATCCGAAGGAGTCCGTCATGCCCAACCCGGTTCTCTCCCCTGCGCCTGATGGCAATGGTGCACGCATCGTCAGGCGCGAGCACGAATCGTCGATCGGCCCTGGCCCCTATGTCATGGGCGCAAGCACGCTCGATGGCGATCGAGTCCTGAGCGCGGAAGGCGACGAAGTCGGCAAGATCAAGGACATCATGCTCGACGTGCAAAGCGGACGCATCGCCTATGCGGTGATGTCGAGCGGCGGCCGGCTCGGAATCGGCGACAAGCTGCTTGCGATTCCCTGGGACGCGCTCACGCTCGACGCCGTGCGCAAATGTTTTGTCCTCGCGCTGCCCTCGGAGCACGTGAAGACCGCGCCGGGCTTCGACAAGCGCCACTGGCCTTCGATGGCCGACCGCGCCTGGGCCACCGCCGTGCACGAGTACTATGGCCGCGCCCCTTACTGGAGCATCGAAACGGCACTGCCCGGCGAAAGCCGGCGCGGCGATCCCCCGGAAGCGGGCGGCGTGAAGCTTTGAATGAAGTTTGGGTAAACGACCCTCTCACTTGCCGCGCAGGCGCAGCAGCGTCTCCGCCGTGAGTCGCTGCTGCGTCTCGCCATAGCCGGCCCTCGTTAGCCGCGTCGCACGATGCCCAGGACGAGCGAAACGAGGAAGATCACGAGGAAGATGTAGAACAGGATCTTCGCGATGGCCGCGGCGCCCGCTGCTATGCCGCCGAAGCCGAATACGGCCGCGATGATCGCGATAATGAAAAAAATAAGCGCATATTGAAGCATGACGTCCTCCAGTCTCCGGGTCACACCGGGGAAAGTCCCTGCGCCGTCGAAAGCGGTGAGCGGCGCGGCGTAGGCACAGGCCGAGCTATTGCCCAGCCTGCATCTGCGTGCCATGCATCATTCCCGGTTGCTCGGCGCATCCGGGTCCGGCACGTTACGTTTCCCGCAGCAAGCCGGGTGCCCGGAATGCCGCGGGGGTAACGCGTCATTGCGTCGTGTTCGGCGGCGTGGCCGGCATGGCATTGCTGTTGCCGCCGGCCGGATTGCCATTGCCCGAGCCGCCGTTGTAGCCGGGTGCCGTGGTATCCGGCGCCGTGTTGGAGGGGACGCCGATCACCGTGCCGGCTCCGCTGCCTGTACCCGTCGTACCCGGCGAACCATAACCGCTATCCGGGGCCGTGCCCGGAGCCACTCCGGTCGTGCCCGGCGCAGTGCCGGTGTTGCCCGGCGCCATGCCGCCGCCTCCACCGCCCATCCCCGCCGAGCCGCCGGCAGAACTGCCGCCCGCGCCCATGCCACCCGCGCCGCCGGCGCCCCCCGTCCCCCCCGCGGCCCATGCCGTGCCCGAAAGCGCCATCACCAGTGCCCATGCCATTGCGTGCCTCGTCGATCGGTTCATCGTCGATCTCCTTTCGCGTCATCAGGTTCGAAAAAGCGGCGTACACCCGCAGGCCGCGCCGCACGTACACCTGCCGGCGCGCAAGCGATGTGCCGCGGCGCATCGCGGCGGCGCGATACGAACGGGATATCGTCGAGGGAATTGGACTGGTACGCGGCCGGGAACCATGGCCTGGCATTTCAATAAGCATTGCCAGGCAAGAGACGAAACCTGCCGCCCGACTATCCGGTCGGGCCAGCCTTTACGCTTGTGGCGGGTTCCAGCCGTTGCGCCGGAATGCGGTGGAGAAGAACAGCACCTGATAGCCGATTGCATTGGACCAGTAGGTCCAGGTATGACCGCCGGGCCGTTCCGCATAGTCGTGCGGTACGCCGAGCTCGATGAGCCGTTCGTGCAGCACGCGGTTCGACTGGACGAAATGATCGTCCACGCCGCAGTCGATGGTCAGGTCGATGTGTGCGCGCCTGAATTCGCTCGCGCTCGCTATGATCGCGTTGCGGTTCCAGAATTCGGCATTCCGCGCGGGATCGCCAAACACGCGGTCGATGCCGGGTTCGTCTTCGCAGGCGCGCGGGTCCACGGCGCCGCTGATACTGCCCGCCGCGCCGAAGGTATCGGGCCGGTCGAGCGCAATGCGCAGGGCGCCAAAGCCACCCATGCTAAGTCCCGTGATCGCGCGCGCCGGTTTCGCGGCGATGGTGCGCAAATGCGCGTCCACCCACGCGACGACCTCGTTGCCCACGTAAGTCTCGTAACGACTGCGCGGATCGAAGGGGCTGTCGATGTACCAGCTCTCATGGCCGCCGTCCGGCATTACGAGAATCACGTGATAGCGGTCTGCCAGTTCGGCGACCCGGGAATTCGACGCCCAGTCGGTGTGGTCGCCGCCCGAACCGTGCAGCAGGTAGATCACCGGATAACGTTGCGTGCCGCCATCCCGAGCGTAGTCGTCGGGCAACACGACCGTCGCGGCCAAGGTTTGCCGCATGGCGGCGCTGGGAATGCTGACCACGCTAGACTGGAATGCAGAAGCGTGATCGGTGAAAAACAGTGTGGAAACGAACCAGAGTGCAAGCCGGAATGCGCGGGCCGTGTTCATGAGGGGTCGCTCTTGTTTTTGGCGCCACTCTCGCCCGGACGCGGTCCGGCCACGGGCGGAGAAGCGCTTCGGCCCACTCTAGCAACGGCGACTTACAGTCAAATTTCAGACAACCCTACGGATTGCAAGCGAGGCATGGTCGACCTCGACGATCGAATCGCCCCCACCGCCGGATCGAAGCCCTCCGCGCACGGGACTTCGATCCGCTTCGATCCGCTTCGCCCCGTCAAGCGCACCGCTAGCGTGATTTCGCGGTCATGTACGCCACCGCGGCCTTGATCTCGACATCGGAGCAGGCCGCGCATCCGCCGTGCGGCGGCATGGCCTTGAAACCGATCAGCGCGTGCTGCAGCAGCGTGGCATCGCCTTGCGCGATGCGCGGCATCCACGCGGCCTTGTCGCCGACCTTCGGCGCGCCCGCCGCCCCGGTAGCGTGACATGCGAAGCAGACCGAACTATAGACCGCTTCGCCCGAGCGCACCGGCGCGGTGGAAACCGCCTCGGCCTTCGCGGGCGCCGCCGCGGCGGGAATCGGCGTCACGCCGCCGCTATCGCCACCCGCGCCCGCTGCGTCGGCTCCCGCCACACCCCCGCCCTGCCCACGCAACAGACTGAAATACGCCGCGATATTGACGATGTCGCGATCCGAAAGCGGCGCGGCCATCGCGTTCATCGTGGGATTCTGCCGGGTCTTGCCGTCCCGGTAAGCCAGCAGCGCGCCCTCGAGATAACTGCGGTGCTGCCCCGCAAGATTCGGCACGCCCGGAATCTTCGCCACGCCGTCCACGTTGTGGCAGGCAAAGCAGACCGCGGCGCGCCGCTTGCCCGCCGCGACGTCGGGCGCGTCCCCCGACGTCTGCGCATGCGCCGTCACGCAGAACAGCGACAGCAGAACCAGTCCGAACCGGATGATGTTGTTCATGATTTCGACGCCTCCCCGCATCAATTGAAGCTGTCGTGCATCGAGATCGCGATCCCGTACACGAAGAACACGGCAATCCAGACGCCAAGGACCGACACCGCCCCGGTGCCCAGACGCGCCACGGTCCGGTCCGCGCGATACACGCCCTGCGTGCGTCCCGCGCGATACAGCAGCGTGAGATAGAAGCCGCCCACGAGGCCGCCTATGCCGGCGAGCGTCGCGAAGAACAACACCGTCGAAGGCCAGTCGGCATGCACCGTGTAGGTCTGGATCGTGTAGCCGAGCGGCCGCAGGTAATGCACCCGGATGATTTCGCGCCACACCGCGAGCACGCCGAGCAACGCAAGACCGCAAAGGGCGGGCTGATAGCCATGCGTGTCCTTGCCGAGCTGCCGCATCCAGAGCGCCATGGTGGCCAGCGCGCCGACGATGAGCCAGCCCACCGGATGCAGCGCGAGACCGGAACCCGCGGGGAAATCGAACTGCCAGGCCAGCATGGGGACGAGCGCGATCGCGTAGCCCCATTGCGCGAGACGCCGGCCAAGGTCGCTCACGAACGCCCGGTAGGCGGGCTCGCGATCCTCGCGCTCAGCGAAGTAGTGCGCGTAAGCGAGCAGGAACACGCCCACGGCCGGCACGGAGAGGCTCATGATGAACGCATACCGCGGCCACTGGATCGCATGCAGCGCGGCGCCGCGCGTGTCGACCATGCCACCCGGCGCATACCAGTTCATCCATTGCTCGGGCAGCAACGCCTGATACGAAAGCGCATGCATGATCAGCCCGTCCAGGCAGAAGAGCCCGAACGCGATCCATGCATAGACGCCGATGTGCTTCTTCGCCCCTTCGTGATTGGCGTGATAGAAGGCGAACCAGCAGCAGTAGGCCACGATCAGCGTGAAAATGAAGGCGATGGCCCAGCGCCCCGAGAGCACATTCGAGGTGTACCACTGCGGGTCGTAGATGACCTGGGTAAAAAGCAGCGGCGCGACGCCCAGCACGATCAGCAACGACACGGCGACCTTGGCCACCTTCGTCATCGCCATCGAGAGGCGCTCCCAATACCTGCCGGCCGCGCCGTCGGCGCGCCGGTGAAACGCGAAGATCGCGAGCCCCGAAGCGCCCATGGCCAGGTGCACGAAGGCAATGTGCGCCACCCACGTGAGCACCATCAGGATCTGAAACACCACGGGCTGCGCGGGTACCCCGGCGGGGTCGCGCATCGTGTTCATCACGGCACCAATATCCATGGCTAGTTCCTCGACGGCGCCGGCTGCCCCGCCGCATGTTGTTCCTGTTCCGCAACCAGCGCGGCCGCGTTCGCGCCGCTGCTTTTGCCACCGCTCTTGCCGTCATTCGCGGCAGCAACGGCGCGTTGTTCCGCCGCGTGCTGCTGCGCGATCAACTGGTCGACGTTCTTGCCGCTATCCACGGCTGCGAGGTAATGCGCAATGGCGCGAATCTCGTTGTCGGGCAGGTCGATGCGCGGCATGTAGGGCTGCGTGCCGTATTTCAGCGGACCGCGCAGGAAGGCCGCGATCATGTCTTCGTCGGTGGCCATGTGCAGCTTGTCGGGCAGGCTGCGCAGCGGGCCGCCCGGTTCGAGCGAGTGGCAGTTCGCGCAGGCCACCTTGGTCAGCAGGCGGCCCACTTCGAGCTCGTTGGCATCGGTCACGGTTCTCAGGCGGTCCGGCACGAACGGATGCAACTGGAGCAGGCCATGCTCGGCAATGCGCTCGACTTCCGAATG
The DNA here is from genome assembly GCF_054968425.1 of Paraburkholderia sp. AV2. NCBI lineage: Bacteria > Pseudomonadati > Pseudomonadota > Betaproteobacteria > Burkholderiales > Burkholderiaceae > Paraburkholderia > Paraburkholderia sp. AV2. The sequence continues at coordinate 157,418 of NZ_JBANLK010000003.1, read as the reverse complement.
AATGCCCTTGCCGGGCACGTCGCGCGCGATCACCTGATTACCGTAGATGTACTGCCCCGCCACGTACGGCTTGCGCATCGACTCGCGCATGCGCTCTTCGGGCCACACCCCCACCACGGCAATGAACAGGAAGAGCGAAATCGCCAGCGACGTATAGACGCGCTGCGGGAAGGCCCAGGCGAAGCCGAGCCAGAGCGTCGCCACGGCAAACACCGCGACCATTCCCCTGGCGTAGACGGGCAGCAGATGCGTGTCGAGCATTACGAGCGCGTTTTGCGGCAGCGTGCGCAGGTAGTAGAAAAACATCACGACGGCCACGGCGCCGCCAAGGAGTCCCACCGGGGCGATCATGCGCACGACGCTGCGGCGCAGCGCGGGATCGCTCACGCGGCTGGCCACCAGCAGTCCGACGAGCGCCGCCATCACGATCATGCCGCCCGTGCGGGTGCCGAGCTGCGCGAAGAAGTTGACGTTGTAGAACGCCTCGCTCGTCGAGCCGGTCTGGTACCAGCTATCGTGGCCCGGCCACATCATGAACGAGAGCACGCCGACGATCAGCAGCATCGTCGCCCACGAAGCGAGCGCGAACGACCACGTCAGCTTCAGGTGGGTGCGCGCATCGATCTTGCCGATCAGGTAGACGAGCGCGTAGACGCCAATGACTTCAACCGTGAAGTAGACCCACTCGCTCGCCCAGACCCAGACGAAGTTGTGGATCAGCCCGCTCACGCCGCGCGGACTCGCCACGGTGATCGCATACCAGATCCCCGGGCCCGTGATCGAGCCGATGATGTACGAGAACACGAGCAGGAACATGCCGTAGCGCTTGATGAACTCCATCAGCTGCGGCTTGTTCTCGCGGTAGGCCCGCGTTTCGAGCAGCGCGAACAGAAACGAAGCGCCGACCGATGTGTGGGACGCCACGACGTGTATCACGCCGATGATCCCCATGACCCAGGCCGTACCGATGCCCGGAACGTAAAACGTCGGGTACATGCCGAGCATGTCCATACGTCTCCCCCTTCTTCTGTAGATCCGATCCGGATGAGCGGACGCCGCGCGCCCTCTGTGCACCCGCTATGCACCCCTGACTTCCGGATCAATGACGACACCTGAAATTCAGGGAGGGCCATGCTAGCAAAAGGTCCGCGTGGCTAACGCTGCGTAGCAGTTATGTTTGGAATCATGTCGGGAATCGCGCAGACCGGGCATCCACGCACCGCTGCAGCCGGAGCGGCAATGCGGACTGGCCCGCTCGACCGGGGATTTCTTTCATTTTTATTTCGGGCGCCGGCCGCTAACGCACCGGGAAACGCACCTCGTGCTGCGCGCCTTCCGTGCCTTTTTCGCATCACCCGCGGCCCGGACAATTGACGCGGCGAACCATGGCGCATTAACCTTGCGCGCTGATGGTTCCCGGCGACGGGATCAAAAGGGAACGCAGTAAAGGCGCGCCTCAAAAACGCGCGCTTCGAGACTGCGGCTGCCCCCGCAACTGTGAGCGGCGAGTCCATGCCCGCGCGAGCCACTGGGAAACCGGGAAGGCCGGCAGAGGACGCAGACCCGCGAGCCAGGAGACCTGCCATCAACCGAGGTCCATGCAGCCGCAACGGGCGGGGTGTCCCGAAGCGCCAGCGCCGCTACGCGCGGCTGCTCGCTGCAGGGACAGCCCTGACCTCAGCCCCGCACATGAAACTAAAACAATTCATTCTCACGTCGGCCGTGACGGCCTGCGCGTGGCACAACGCCCATGCCGCCGACGACGCGACGCTCGCACAACAGGACCAGACCGATCAGACTGACGAGGCGCACGGCGAAACCGCGCTGCCGAGCATTCTCGTTGTCGGCGACACGCAGCATCTGCCGCAGTCGTTCGACCGGCGCTACGCGAGCACCCAGGTCCTCACGCGCGCGGACCTCGATCGTCTCGCTCCGCAAGATCCCAGCATCACCCAGGCGCTTGCCACGCTGCCCGGCGTGACGGTTTCGCAGAACGGCGGGCCGGGATCGGCGGCTTCGGTCAGCATCCGCGGCTCGTCAGCCCAGCAGGTGGCCGTCTTCATCGACGGCATACGTATTGGCTCCGCCACCACGGGCGAGGCCGAATGGGCCGATCTGCCGACCGAGGCGTTCGACCGCGTCGAGGTGATTTCCGGGCCGGCCGCCGCCTCGTTCGGCGCGGATGCGGTGGGCGGCGTCGTGCAGCTCTTCACGCGCCACGCGTCGAACCAGCCGAACCAGACCACGGTCTCGTTCGGCGGCGGCTCGAACAAGACCTTCGACACGCAGGTCCGCACCTCGGGCACGGTCCCCTCCACCGGGCCGCTGGCCGCGCTGGGCGGCCTGACGTATTCGCTCGGCCTGCACGACTACAACACTGCGGGCATCGACGCGACCCAGCCGTGGGCCTACGGCCACGAAGACGGGCGCAATCCGTATCACGCCCAAGACGTGGATGCGCGCCTCGGCTATGCGCGCGACAACTGGTCGATCTCGACGTTCATGCTCTATCACCGCTCCGATCTGTCTTACGACAACGCGGGCGGCGACGACCGGCAGCTCGATCATCAACTGACCACGGGCATTGCGTTCCACTGGGACATCACGCCGACCACGCAGTTCGATCAGTCGGTGGGCTACGCAACCGATCGTCAGTTCGTCTACGCGAATGATCCGACGATTCCCACCGACGAAATCGACTCCACGCGCTTCAGCACGTCCACGTCGCTCACGCACCAGGAGACGGGCAACCGATTGTTCGGACTGCCATTCACCGGAGAGACGAAGCTCGCCTACGACTTCACGCGCGAACAGGCTTTCCTGCCGGTAGATATCCCGACCGGCGTACCCACCCGCGACGATTCGGCGGTGTCGCTGCACCAGTCGACCACGCTCGGCCCGTGGACGCTGTTCCTCGCAGGGCGCCACGAGATCGTCGAAGGCCAGACGGTGAACACGGGCAATGTCTCGCTGGCGTGGGAGATCACGCCGGTCTACACGGCGCGCGTGTCTTATGGCAACGCCTTCCGCCTGCCAACGTTCGACGATCTCTACTATCCGCAGTACGGCAATCCCGATCTGCAACCGGAACGCAGCGACAGCGTCGAAGCGGCCCTCGATGCCAACACGTCGTTCGGCACCTTCACGGCCGCCATCTACGACACGCGTTTCCACGACCTGATTGCTTACAGTTCGGAGACCTTTATACCGTTCAACGTCGGCCGTGCGCATATCCAGGGCATCGACCTCTCATACAAGGGCACGCTCGGCAAGTCCACGCCGGTGAGCCTCACCGTCGGCCTGCTGAATCCGGAAGACGTCACCGACGATACCTGGCTGAACCGCCGGCCGCGGCAGACAGTCAACCTGAGCGTCGATCACACGTGGGACGAGTTCCACCTCCACGCGCTCAGCACGGGCATCTCGATTCTCTACAACGGATCGACCTTCGACGATCAGGAGAACACAATTTACCTGCCTTCGTGGACGACGGTCAGTCTGCGCGCTTCTTATCAGATCAATCCGCACCTCGCGCTGTCCGCCTCGCTGGCGAATCTGTTCAACCGGCAGTACATGACGGCCTATGGGTATAACAGCCTTGGGCGGACGGCGTTTGGGAAGATTGCGTATACGTTCTGATGGTGATGGGTCCACCACGCGGCCTCGTGAGGCGCTGCCTCGCTCACGAGGCCCCGCAAGTTCCAGCCCTCACGGCCTGCAAAACCTGATCGCGCCCGTTCTGCACCAGTGCGACAAAATGCAGACGCGCGCGGTCCCATTGGGGAGGCACGGCGATATCGCGCCGCACGATTCCGCCCTGCGAACCCAGTGAAACAGGCCCCACCCAGAGCCGCACGACACTGTCGTGCGAAAGCGTCGTGCCGCCGTTTTCGCCTCGCAGCACATGCGAGACGAGCCCGTCTTCCGTAACGGCGAAATAGAGCTGCGCGCCGTCCGCCGGTAACGCACGAGTATCGCGAGGCGTAACCCTCGCCTCCAGCTCGACGGTGTTATTCGCATCGGAGCGCGTCGTCAGCGCTATCTCCACCGGCGCGGGTGTGGTGTTGATCCTGCGGATCGCTTCGGGCAACGTGCCATGCCATGAGCGAATCTCCTCGCCGTTCGCGAAAAATTCCGGCGTGTAGACGAAGGTGCCGTGACCGGCGGCCACGAGTTCGCTCTGGCGGGCGTCGAAGACCTTCTGCGCCATCACGTCCTGCCAGCCCAGGCTGTCCCAGTACGTCACGTGCAAGCCGAGCGGAATCACGGCCGATCCCGGACTGGCTTCGCGCGAGAGCATGCTCAACTCGCGATCGGCCGGCGGGCAACTCGAACAGCCTTCGCTCGTATAGAGCTCAACCACGGCCGCAGTACCGGGCCCGCTCGTCGCGTGGCAAGCATCCGACGCATAGGACGCGTTCGCCACCAGTAAGGCGAGCATCAACAGGAAACCACCGAGCAGACCAACGAGGCGCATGATGTCCCTCCACAGCGGCACGCCCGCGCGGGCGCGCGGGTCAGCGGATCGGTAAGGCGGCACAAGTCGCCTGGACCCTGCTGTTAATTCGGCTGGAAGTTCGGTGGGGTTACAGCAGATCAGGAATTTTCGCGAGCGGGCCGGGCGACAAGAATGCCGCCCGGCCCCAGACTCGCCAATCAGAACTGGTCTTCCGCCAGCGCGAGCACGCCTTGCGCGCCGCGCGCACTGAGCACGGACGCCTCGAAACCGCTCGCGAGCGGCAGCACATGCTCCGCATAGAACTGGGCAATCGCGATCTTCGCGTCATGGAACGACGGGTCGTCCGAGCGGTTGCGTTGCGCGGCCAACAACGCGCGCGCCATTTGCCAGCCGCACAGCACGACGCCCGCCAGCTTCAGATACGGCACGCTGCCCGCGAACACCGCATTCGGATCGGTCTTCGTGTTCGCCACGACGAACGCCACCACGTTCGCCAGCACCTTTGCGCCCTGCTCCAGTTGCGCGCGCATCGATGCCGCCGCCGGACCGTCCGCCTTCGCCAGTGCATCGACCGTGGCGGCAACTTCGGCCAGCAGCGCCTTCGCCACCGCACCGCCGTCGCGCACGGTCTTGCGGCCCACGAGATCATTGGCCTGAATGGCCGTCGTGCCTTCGTAGATCGCGAGAATGCGCGCATCGCGGTAATACTGTGCGGCGCCCGTCTCCTCGATGAAGCCCATGCCGCCGTGCACCTGCACGCCGAGGCTTGCCACCTCGTTGACCATCTCCGTGCTCCAGCCCTTCACGATGGGTACGAGGTACTCGTAGACCGCCTGATGACGTGCGCGCTCCGCAGCGTCCGAATGCCGATGGGCGTGATCGCTGTGGGCCGCCGCCACGTAGGCGAGCGAGCGGGCGCCTTCGGTCAGGGCGCGCATGGTCGCCAGCATGCGGCGCACGTCGGGGTGGTGAATGATGGTGACGGACTGCACCGCCGATCCGTCGACGGGACGGCTCTGCACGCGCTCCTTTGCGTACGCTACAGCTTTCTGATACGCACGGTCGGCCACGCCGATACCCTGCATGCCCACGCCGAAGCGCGCCGCGTTCATCATGATGAACATGTACTCGAGGCCGCGGTTCTCTTCGCCCACGAGGTAGCCCACGGCGCCGCCATGATCGCCGTACTGCAGCACGGCAGTCGGGCTCGCCTTGATGCCGAGCTTGTGCTCGATGGACACGCAATGCACGTCGTTGCGCGCGCCGAGCGAGCCGTCCTCATTGATGAGGAACTTCGGTACGATGAAGAGCGAAATGCCCTTCACGCCGGCGGGCGCATCGGGCGTGCGCGCGAGCACCAGGTGGACGATGTTGTCCGCCATGTCGTGCTCGCCCCACGTGATGAAGATCTTCGTGCCGAAGACCTTGTAGCTGCCGTCGCCCTGCGGTTCGGCGCGCGTGCGCACGAGCGCGAGATCGGAGCCCGCCTGCGGCTCCGTGAGGTTCATCGTGCCGGTCCATTCGCCCGAGATCAGCTTCGGCACGTAGCGCGCCTTCTGCTCTTCGGTACCTGCCGTAAGCAGCGCCTCGATCGCGCCGTCGGTCAAGAGCGGGCACAGCGCGAACGACAGGTTCGCCGCGTTGAGCATTTCGATGCACGGCGTCGCGATCAACTTGGGGAGCGCCTGACCGCCGTACTCGGACGGGTGCTGCAAACCTTGCCAGCCGCCCTCGACGAACTGGCGGAATGCGAGCGCGAACCCCGGCGTCGCCGTGACTTCGCCGTCACGCCAGCTACTGGGCGCGCGATCGCCCTCCACGTTCAGCGGCGCAAGCACTTCGCCGCACAGCTTCGCGGCTTCGTCGAGCACCGCCTGCGCCGTGTCGAGATTCGCGTCCTCGAAGCCCGGCAGCGCAGCGACGCTGTCAATTCCGGCCAGTTCTTTCAGCACGAACAGCATGTCCTTGACGGGGGCGGTGTAGCTCATGATGGTCCTTCCAGTGGTGCGGTAAGAGGGTGGCGCCGCGGCGCGGGTCTCGCCATGGGTCTCGCCGCGGGTCTCGTCGGTAAAGGAGCGGGAACGGCGGGATCTGGGGCAGATCGTAGCGCCAAAGCGGCTTCGCCGACTGTCCAAATCTGCCCACCTGGTGACAAATCTGGCCACGCCGTGCCGGCCAGCCCGCGTGCAGATGCAGGGCGTGGCGCCGCAAGGCGCATCATGCAGCACTGCTGCGATCGATCCGCCCCCCCATCCTGGGTAGGCCAGGCCTCTCAGGCGCGCACGCGGTAGGTGCCGGGCGTGCTGCCCGTCCAGTGGCGGAAGGCGCGGTGGAACGCGCTCGGATCGTCGAAGCCGATGTCGCCGCCGATGGCCGCAATCGTGTCCTGCGTCTCGGTGAGGCGCTGGATGGCGATGTCGCGCCGCAACTCGTCCTTGAGCAACTGGAACGAAGTCTCTTCGGCCGCGAGCCGCCGGCACAGCGTGCGCACGGAGCAATTCAGGTTCTGCGCCGCCGCTTCGATGGTCGGCAGATCGGGCAGCGCGGTGGCCATGAACTGCCGCACGCGATGGCCTGTTCGCTGCTCGCTGAACGTTTCGAAGATCCAGTCGCCGGGCGAGCGCGCGAGAAAGTTGCGCAGATTGCGCTTGCTCTGGCGGATCGGCAGATCCAGATAGGCCGTGCCGAAGCGCATCAGCGTAGCCCGGCAACCAAAGCGCACCGGTCCCGAGAAGAAGTAGCGGTGATCGAGTGCATGGGGCGGTTGCTCGCAGGCGAACTCCACTTGCAGCAACGGGATCTTCTGCCCGATGAGCCAGGAACCGACGCCGTGCGCGAGCTTGAGCATGAGTTCCTGGCCCAGCGGACCGAGGGGGCCGAAGTCGGGGTTCGGACACAGCTCGACCTGCGCCACCGGTCCGATGCGGCGGGACTCGAGACGGAAGTCGTCCAGCACGATGTGGAAGAACTGGCCGAAGCGATGCAATGCCGTTTCGAGGTTGCGCGCGTCGAGCAGGCTCAGGCAGAGGAATTTGAGCGTGCCGCTGCGAAACGGGCGGCTGAAGACGCCGGGCATCTCGTCGTCGAGTTCGATCGCCAGCGCCTGGTAGAGCGTCGAGAACTGCTCTTCGGTCACCCGCGCGCCTGGTTCGCCCAGCAGTTCCGGTGCGATGCCTGCCTGCTTCAGATAACGGTTCGTCACTTCGTCTTTCGCGCCAGCCGCCGCGAGAAAGCCGTTGACGAGGGAGATCGGGACGGTGGCGCTGGGCGCTTGCATTCGGTATCGGAGGGAGTGCGGGGCGGTGGATGCGATATTCTAGTGTAGAAGTTGATGCTGAATTGGGGTGGGGGCCTGCCGGCTCGGTAACGCGGCGGCGCCGTGCTTACTGTGGCTGCGTCTGGTGCGTGTTTGGGATTTGTCGCGGGGTGTTTGATTCGTGGTTCCTGCTGTTTTGGCCTTTCCTTGTGTTCGTGGTGGTCTGCCAGGGTTGCCCCTGTGCGGGGCGGCACCTACTTTCTTTGCCGCGGCAAAGAAAGTAGGCAAAGAAAGCCGCTCACACCGCTAATGCCAGCCACCATTCACCCCGCACCACAATAGCCAGTGGCTCCGGAGCGTCTGTCACCCCGCACCCTCCACGTTAGTGACAAAGGGCTCATACCTCCTGCTGCGCGCTACGCGCGCCGCAGACAGGTCTGCAAGGGAAACCGGCCTTGCTGCGAGGCATTTCGGTGTGCATACCGCTGGTTCGGGTTATGCCCTTCGGCGCGCGCAGCGCCGCCGGAAGGATGAGCGCCTTGTCACTCCGGCTAACGGCCAGTGATGGCAGACGCCCCGGAACCACTACCAAGGTGGGCGAGTGGCGGACGGCGTCACACTGGCGGGGTGAGCGGCTTTCTTTGCCTACTTTCTTTGCCGCGGCAAAGAAAGTAGGTGCCGCCCCGCACAGGGGCAACCCTGGCATACCACCACGAACACAAGAAAACGCCAAAACAACAAGAACCGCAAATATCAAAATTCCAACCCACTCACTTCAAAAATTGAAATTATCGATATTCTGCGCATCGAAAGTCGTCGGCGGCCCGAGTATGACCTCGCCATTCTTGCCGATCGTCCGCTTGCCGAGCTTACCCGCATCGAACGACTCCCCCTCCTTGCCGGTAATATTCCCCGAGGCCAGATTCGCGGCCGCATACGCCGCAAGATACCCCAGTGCACCCGGATCCCAAAGCTGGAACGCCTTCACGGTGCCGTTCTTCACGAACGCACGCATCTGGTTAGGTGTGCCAAGTCCCGTCACGGCCACCTTCCCCTTGCTCGACGACGAAGAGATATAACGCGCAGCCGCAGCAATCCCCACCGAAGTCGGCGCGACGATCGCCTTGAGGTTCGGATACGCTTGCAGCAAACCCTGCGTCTCGACGAAAGACTTCTGGTCGTCATCGTTGCCGTAAGCGATCTTCACGAGCTTCATCTTCGCGTACTCGGGCTTCTTCAGCTCTTCCTGCATCCACTTGATCCAGGTGTTCTGATTGGTCGCATTCGGCGTGGCCGAAAGAATCGCGAACTCTCCTTCCTCGCCCATCAGCTTCGAAACCAACTGGATCTGGCCACGGCCAATGCTCTCGGCATCCGCCTGGTTCACGAAAATCTGCCGGCCGTCGGGCGCCGTATCGGAGTCGAACGTGACGACCTTGACGCCCTGGGACATCGCCTTCTTCAGGTACGGCACGAGCGCGTTCGCGTCGTTGGCGGCAATGACGATCACGTCTTCGTGCTGCGTGATAAGCGTGTTGATATACGACACCTGCGACGATGCTCCGGCATCCGAAGGACCGACCACCTTGCCGTCGCCCTTGAACTCCTTGATCGCGTCCATGCCGCCGTTGTCGGCGATCACTTCATAGGGGTTGTTGATCTGCTTGGGCACGAAGGCGATCTTCAGCCCGTCCTTGATGCCGGCGGCATGCGCCGCCAGGCCTGCACCCAACAGCGTCGCGCACAGCAGCGCTGTGCACATGTGACGTACTGGCTTGAACATGAACGTGTCTCCTCAATGGATACCGGGCGTGTGCCCGGATGGTTGACTGCGTGTTGACGTTCCGCGTGCCTCCTTCCCGACTGGCTGAACCGCCGCAACTGCCGCTTGCTGCCACAACTGCCGCTTGCTACCCGCTTGCTACCTTTACCGCCGCATTTCACTCAACACATCACGCCGCCCGCGCCAACGCGCGCCGGTCCCGCGCCGCGCGCCACCGCGCAGCAAGATTCGGAATCAGCACGGAGGCAAGCAGCAGCGCGCCAGTAACGATCGTGAGCGTTTCGCTGGAAACGTCAGCGAGCGTGAGCGCGTTCTTGAGCACCCCCACGATCAGCAGCGAAAGCAGCACGCCGTACATCGAGCCGCGGCCGCCGAAAATGCTGACGCCCCCGAACAGCACCGCCGCGATCACCGAGAGCTCGAACCCCTCGCCGTTGTCGCCGCGAGCGCTCGTGAAACGCAGCGTATAGACGATGCCCGCAAGCGCGCTCATCGCGCCGGACAGCACGAACAGACGCAGCTTGATCCTGGCGACGTCGATACCCGAGAAAGACGCCGCCGTGCTGTTCGCGCCGATCGCATAGAGGCTGCGGCCAAACGCGGTGGCCTGCAACAGCACGACGAACACCACCGCGCACGCGACCACGATGAGAAACGGCAGCGGAACGAATGTATGGCCCAGCGTGTTCATGCCGAATGCGGTCCACGCCGGCGGAAAGTCGGCAATCGCCTGGTCGCCCAGCAGGACATAGGCGAGCCCGCGAAAAAGCGCGAGCGTGCCGATCGTCACGGCCAGCGAGGGCAGGTTCAGCTTGACGATGACGAGCCCGTTAAGGAGACCCGCAAGCGCTCCCCCGACGATCACGAGCAGCGCCACGAGCGGCATCGGCAGCCCCATGTGCCAGAGCACGCCCATCAGCGCGCTCGACGCGCCCAATACCGAGGCCACCGAAAGATCGATCTCGGCCGCCACGATGATGAGCGTCATGGGCAGCGCCATCAGCGACACTTCGCTGAGGTCGGCCAGGATGTTGCCGACGTTGTCGCCGCTGAGAAACACGGGGGACAGGAGGCGTCCGGCCACCAGCGAGACGATCAGGATTACTACCAGCAGCGCTTCCCAACTGAGCGGCAGGCCGGGGCGGCGGGTCAGCAGAGCGGAATCGGGTTTAGCCATGATCGCGCTTCCTCATCATGCGTTTGGCGACGGAGCGGGCCAGCAGCGTGTCGGCGGCAATGGCCGCGACGATCAGCGCACCCTGAATGGCCTGCTCCCAGAACGGCGAAACATGCAGCACCACGAGCGCGATGCTGATGACGGCCAGCACGAGCGCCCCCAGCGTCGCGCCGAGTATCGTGCCCACGCCGCCCGTGATCGCGACGCTGCCCACCACCGCGGCGGCCACGACCTGCAGTTCGATGCCCTTGGCCGTGCTCGCTTCGACAGTGCCGAAGCGCGCCAGCCACAGCGCGCCCGCCAGTCCCGCGATGGTGCCGCTGATCAGAAAACCCGTGGCGACGCGCCGCTCCACGTTGATGCCGGCAAGCCGCGCAGCCTCGGGATTGGAACCGATGGCGTAGTATTCGCGGCCCGGACGGAACTGCTTCAGGTAGACCGAGAGCCCGACCAGCAGCGCGAGCGCAATGAGCGCGAGCACCGGCACGCCCAGCACGGTGCCGGTGGCGAGCCGTGAGAACGCGTCGGGCAGGCTCGTCGCGTTGATCTGCCCGCCGTGGACCCACGCATAGTCGGCACCGCGAAAGATATAGAGCGTGGAGAGCGTGGCGACGAGCGAAGGCACCCGGCCCGCCGCCACGAGCAGCGCGTTGATGCCTCCGGCGACGAAGCCGATCGCGCAGCCGGCGCCCAGCGCCACGATCACCGGCATATGCGGAAACGCGACATAGAAGCTGCCGACCGCATACGCGCTGATACCGACCGTCGAGCCCACGGAAAGATCGATATGCCGCATGAGGATCACGATCGTCATGCCCGCCGTGAGCAAGGCGACGATCGAGACGTTGAGCAGCACGTCGCGCAGGTTCTGCAAATTCAGGAACTGCGGCTGCGCGAGGGCCGTGCCGCCGACGATCAGCAGCAGCACGACGAAGAGCGTCGTCTCGCGGCTCTTCGCCAGCGCCTCGGCGAGCGCCGGCACGCGGCGGCGCTCGGACGGCGCACCGTCATGCGGCCCGTGCGGCAGCGGCGGATGAGGGGTCGTGGTATGACGCATCATGCGGCGTGCCCCAGGTGGACGTTGGCTTCGCCCAGCGCAGCGCTCATGATGCGCTCTTCGTTCGCGTCGGCGCGCGCGATATCGGCCGTAATGCGGCCCTCGTGCATGACGAGCACGCGGTCGGCCATGCCGAGCACTTCGGGCAATTCGCTGGAAATCATCAGCACGGCCATGCCCTCGCGCACGAGATCGGCGAGCGCGCCGTAGACCTCGGCTTTCGCGCCCACGTCGATGCCGCGCGTGGGCTCGTCGATGATGAGCACCTTCGGCCCCGTGGCCAGCCATTTGCCGAGCACCACTTTCTGCTGGTTGCCGCCCGAGAGCGTGGCCACCGGTGCGTTCAGGTCGCCCGCCTTCAGCCGCAGGCGCGTGCCCCACTGCCCCGCGAGCTGCGTTTCGCGCGCGGCGGAGATGAGGCCGAAACGCACGAGCCTGCCGAGCACCGTCATCGAGGCATTACGCGCGATGCTCAGGTCCAGCGCGAGCCCTTGCTGGCGCCGGTCTTCCGGCACGAGCGCGAGCCCCGCCCGCACGGCCGCCGCGGGCTTGCCCATGGCGAGCGGCTTGCCCGCGATCTGCACTTCGCCCGAATCGCAGGCGTCGATGCCGAAGATCGCCCGCGCCACCTCGCTGCGCCCCGCGCCCACGAGCCCCGCGAGCGCCACGATCTCGCCGCCGCGCACGTCGAACGAGATGTCCTTGAACACGCCGCGGCGCGTGAGCCCACGCACGCGCAGCATGACCTCGCCCGGCGCCACGTCGGCCTTCGGATAGAAGGTGGCGAGGTCGCGGCCCACCATCTTCGCGACGATCTCCTGCGTGCTGAGCGTGGCGGTGGGCGCGTCGAATACCTTCGCGCCGTCGCGCATGATCGTCACGTGTTCCGTGAGCGCGAACACTTCCTCCAGCCGGTGCGTAATGAAGAGGACGGCCACGCCGCGCTCGCGCAGCTTGCGGGCGATCGTGAAAAGCCGCTCCACCTCCGGCAGCGAGAGCGCCGCCGTGGGTTCGTCCATTACGAGCACGTTCGCGTTCAGCGAGAGCGCCTTCGCGATTTCGATCACCTGCTGGTCGGCAATCGAAAGGCCGCGCACGAGACGCCCGGCCTTCAGATCCACGCCGAGCGAGGCAAGCAGCGCGGCCACGTCGCGATGCATCGCGTCGTAGTCGATGCGCCCGAGCCGGTCGAGCGGCTGACGGCCCATATAGATGTTCTCGGCAATCGAAAGGTCGAAGAACAGTGTGGGCTCCTGATAGATCACGGCAATGCCCGCGTCGCGCGCCTCGGCCGGCGTCGCGAACTGGCGCTCGACGCCGTCGATGAGTAGGGTGCCGCTGTCCGGGCGATACACGCCCGCGAGAATCTTCACGAGCGTCGACTTGCCCGCGCCGTTCTCGCCGAGGAGCGCATGCACCTCGCCCGGCTGCAGCGTCAGGCTGCCGTCCACCAGCGCGCGCACGCGCCCGAACGACTTGCTGGCCTGCCTGAGTTCGAGCCGGGGTACGGCGCCGGTCGTTGCCTGGGTTTCCACACGCGTCTCCTGTCGTCCTGCCGGCTAGATCCGGTAAATGCGCTCGGCGTTGCCGATAAAAAGCGCGTCCCGCTCGTCCTCGCTTGCCCCGCTCACGATCTGCGCATACGCCTGCCACAGGTCGTCATAGTTGCCGAACTGCCGGTCCACCGGAAAGTTCGAGGCGAACATCGCCCGCTCGACGCCGAACGCGTCGAGCGTTTCGAGCACATAGGGGCGCAGGCTCTCCACGGTCCATTGGTGATCGAACATCGCCAGCCCGCTGATCTTCACCGTCACGTTCGGGCACGCGGCCAGCGCGCGCAGCCCGTCGCGCCAGGCGCGATAGCCGGCCACGCTGTTGCGGTCCACGAACATGCCCGCGTGGTTCACGATCAACGCGATATCGGGGTGCGCCTGCGCGAGCGCAGCCGCCTCCTCCATCTGAGACGGATAGAGCTGCAGATCGAAGGAGAAGCCATAGCGGGCGACCAAAGCGAAGTTCGCGCGCCACGCGGCGTCGCGCAGAAAATGACGGCCCACATAGTCGTAGAGCGGGTCGGCATGCACGTTGAGGATCTGGCGAATGCCGCGCGTGCGCGAAAACGCGGCATGGCCTTCCAGCACGGCCTGGGCGTTCGGCGCACTGAGGTCTGCGGCGGCGACGATCGCCGCGGGCATCGCATGTTCCCGACCCGCGTCGGCGAGACCTTGCAGCCAGCGCGTTTCCTCGACCGGATCGGCCGGATCGTGATTCGCCTCCACGTGCACGACCTTCAGCACGTCGATGTCGCCGGCCTCGCGCAGCAGGTCGGCGGGCAGGTAGTTGAAGCGGAGCGCGCGCGCGTCGCCCACGAAGGACACGCCCGGATTCGCGAGCCACGGGTAATGATGCGTAGCGAGGTCCCAGAAGTGGACGTGCGGATCGACGACTTGCATAAGAGGCTCCCTCGCGCTCACGCCAGATGAAAGAGCGGCACGAGCGGCGCCTGCACGGGCACGTTGCCCTCGCCCGTCTGCATGATGTCGGCCATGAAATCCCACCATCTGCGCATGATGGGCAGGGTGGGCAGCGTCTCCATCGTGTGATCGTCGCGGCGCTTGAGCACCGCGAACAGATGGTTCGTGGCTTCGTCGAGAAAGATCCAGTAGTCGCTCACGCCCGCTTTCGTGAGTTCCGCCGCCAGCCCGGGCCAGATTTCGCGGTGCCGGCGCGCGTACTCGTCGCGCTGTCCGGGGTTGAGCACCATGCGAAACGCGATAGTCTCCATGCTCGTGTCTCCATCCTGCCCTCTGGTTTTCGTGGATTCCCAGGCAGTTTTCACCGACTATAATTCCCGCATCGATAGCCAACCAATCCGATGTTGGGATCGGGCGATACATAAACCGGATCGCTAATGAACCATCCGACCGCCGTTGTCGCACTCGTCAACCGGCTCCGATTCAAGCACCTCGCGCTGCTCGTCGCGCTCGACGACACGCGCAACGTCCATCAGGCCGCCGACGCCATCAACGTCGCCCAGCCAAGCGGCAGCCGCATGCTCAGCGACATCGAGGAGGCCTTCGGCTTTCGCCTCTTCGAGCGCAATGCGCGCGGCATGCAGCCCACGGCGCTCGGCGTCGTGACGCTCGCCTACGCGCGCCGCGCCCTTGCCGACCTCACGCGCTTCGCCGAAGACCTCGACGTGAAGCGCCGCGGCGGCCACGGCCAACTCACCGTGGGCGCGATCATGGGCGCCGCGCCCGACCTGCTCGCGCAGGCCGTGGCCATGCTGAAGACCGAACGGCCGCTGCTCAACGTGCGCATCCTCGGCGAAACGAGCGATCAGGTGGTTCAACTGCTCCATCGCCGCGAAGTGGATCTCGCGCTCGGGCGCCTCACCACGCCGCTGCAGCACAACGATTTCGGCTTCGAGCCGCTTGCGCGCGAACCGCTCGTGCTCGTGGTGCGTTCGCAGCATCCGCTCGCGCGCCGCGAACGAATCACGCTCGCGGAGCTGATGAACTGGCCGTGGGTCGTGCAGCCCATCACGAGCCCCGCCCGCGAGCTGTTCGAGGGCGAACTGGCGCGCGCCGGGCTCGCCACGCCCGTCAATCTCACGGAATCGGCGTCGATCTTCGCCACGCTGCAACTGCTCGAAAGCTTCGACGCCGTGGCCATGTTGCCCGAGTCGGTCGTGCGCGATCACGTGCGCGGCCGCCTGCTCGCCGTGCTGCCGATCGAGATCGGCAAGAGCCTGCCCGGCTTCGGCGTGCTCACGCGCAAGGGCGAACCGCTCGCGGAGCCGGCCGAGCATTTCGTGGGCCTGCTGCGGCGTTTTTCCCAGCCTTTCAAGGCGGACGAAGCCGTCGCTCATGATCGCGCACACGCGGAAACGCTCGCGCCTCACTGAAGGTTCACGAACAGGCCGCCATCCACCAGCAGCGCCGCGCCCGTGACGTAGCGCGCGCGCTCGGAGGCGAGAAACACCACACATTCGGCCACGTCCTCGGGCGCACCGAGCCGGCCGAGCGGAATGCGCTTCTCGAAATACGCGCGCTTGGCGTCGTCCGCGAGATCCTCCGCATTCAGGTCGGTGGCGATCGTGCCCGGCATGACCGAGTTGCAGCGGATGCCGTAGGGGCCGAGCGCAATGGCGCACGACTGCATCAGCGAGTGCACGCCCGCCTTGGTGGGCGTGTAATGCGTCTGCATGCCGCCGCCCACGAGCGCGCTGATCGAACTCGTCGCCACGATCGCGCCGCCCGTGCCCTGCTCCTTCATCTGCCGCGCCACGGCCTGGGTCACATAGAACGCGCCGTTCAGGTTCACGCCTATCGTGCGTTCGAGCACGGCCGGCGGCATGTCGAGAAACCCATGGAACGGGCAAATGCCCGCATTGCTCGCCAGCACGTCCACCCGGCCGAACTTTTCCACGGTCTCGCGCACGAGGTCGACGCCCGTCTGCGGCGCCGCCACGTTGCCCTCCACGGCAATCGCCCGGCGCCCCAGCCGCGCAATGTCGTCGAGCACTTCGGAAATGGCCGCGCGCCGCCCGTACGACGCGTCGTTGTCCCCCCAGTAATTGATCGCGACATCGGCGCCCTCGCGGGCGCTGGCGAGAGCGATGGCGCGGCCGATACCGCGCGACCCGCCCGTGACGATCACCACCTTGTCCTTGAGCAGCACGTCGTTCTCCTCGTGAATGCTGGCGCGCGGTTAGTGGCGCAGTTAGTGTGTATACGGCCGTGCGAGCGCGCAGTCCGGGTTCAGGCGCACGCCGAAACCCGGCGTGTCCGGCACCTTCATGCGGCCCTTCACCGGTACCGGCTCGTCCAGCAGGAGCGGCGTGAACATCGGCACGACCTGATCGGCCTTCGGCGCCATCATGAGGAACTCGGCGAACGGCGAGTTGTGACGCGTGACCACGAAGTGATAGCTGTAGACCGACGAACCGTGCGGCACGACGAGCACGTTGTGCGCGTCCGCGAGCGCCGAAATCTTGATGAGCTCGGTCATGCCGCCGCACCAGTTCACGTCGGGCTGGATCAGGTCGCAGCAGCCCATCTCCAGCAGCATGCGAAAGCCCCAGCGCGTCGCCTCGTGCTCGCCGGTGGACACCATCATGCCGCGCGGCACGTTGCGGCGCAGTTCGGCATAGCCCCAGTAGTCGTCGGGCGGCAGGCACTCTTCCAGCCACTTCAGGCCGTACTCGTGCGCGGCCTGCGCGAGCCGCGTGGCATAGCGCACGTCGAGGCTCATCCAGCAGTCGTACATGAGCCAGAAGTCGTCGCCCACGCGCTCGCGCATCGTAGCGAGCTTCTCGATGTTCTGGCGCAGCCCCTCCTCGCCTTCGGCCGGACCGTGCTGCAAGGGCAGCTTGCCGCCAATGAAGCCCATCTCCTTCGCGAGGTCCGGACGCGCGCCCGTGGCGTAGAACACCAGTTCGTCGCGCACGGGGCCGCCCAGCAACTGATACACCGGTTCTTCGCGCAGCTTGCCGAGCAGATCCCACAGCGCCAGATCGACGCCCGAGATCGTATTGAGCACCACGCCCTTGCGGCCGTAGTAGAGCGTCGCGTAGTACATCTGATCCCAGATCTTCTCGAGGTCGGTCACGCGCTGGCCTTCGAGAAAGCGCGCGAGATGCCGCTCGACGATGAACGCGCCGATCTCGCCGCCCGTCGTCACCGCAAAGCCCACCGTGCCGTCGCTCGCCTCCACTTCCACGACGAGCGTGCCCAGCACGTCGATGCCGAACGAGCGGCGGCTCGCGCGATACTCGGGATAGCGCGCCATCGGCGTCGAGATGTGGTCGTCGATCCAGTGGCCGGCGGCCTGGTCGTGGTAGTCGGCGCCGCCGCCGCGCACGGTAAAGGCGCGCACGTGTTTGATGGTAGGCATGGCCATGAGGCGTTGCTCCTTGAAGTGGGTTACCGCACGCGCCCCACGGGCGGCTCGAACGATGAGGCCGCCCGCGCGCCGGCGCGGGGAACGACGATGAGAACCAGCAGCGCGGCCGCGAGACTCGCAAGGGCGAGCAGTTCGAGGCCGGCGCTATGCGAAGCGAAAGCGTGATCGGCGCCGGCACGCAGCATGGGTGCGACGAAGCCGCCGAGGCTGCCGAGCGAGTTGATGAGCGCGATGCCGCTCGCCGAAGCGGCGCCCGCCAGATAGCGCGCCGGAAAGGTCCAGAACAGCGGCTGCGCGGCGATGAAACCGCTCGCGGCGCAGCACAGGCCGATCATCGCCACGAGCGGGCTGCCCGCCGCGCCGGACACCGCAATGCCGAGCCCCGCCAGCACGAGCAGGCGCACGGCCCATGCGCGATGGTTGCCGAGCCGGTCGGCGCGACGCGGCACGACCCACGTGAGCGCCACAGCGCACAGCCAGGGCAGTGCCGCGAGCAGACCCACCTTGAGCCCCACGCGCGCCCCCACGAGCGACGCCACCTGCTGCGGCAGAAAGAAGATCACGCCGTAGACGCTCATCTGGATCAGCGCATAGATCGCCGCCCAGGCCAGCACGCGCCGGTCCACGAGTGCGGCCAGCGCGTCGCGCGGACCGTGAGCGGCGGCTTCGCGCGCATCGACCCTGAGCGCGTCGCTCAAGGCGCGTTGTTCGTCGGCGCTGAGCCAGCGCGCGTCGGCGGGGCGGTCGGTCAGATACCAGAACGCCCATACGCCTACCGCCGACGCGAGTCCGCCCTCGACGAGGAAGAGCCACTTCCAGCCCGCCACGCCGAAGGTGCCGTGCAGATCGATCAGGAATCCGGACAAAGGACCGCCGACGATGAACGCAAGCGGCGCACCGAAGTAGAAGACGCCGATGGCGCGCGCACGGGCGGCCTGCGGAAACCACTGCGTGAGGTAGTAGATGATGCCGGGAAAGAACCCGGCCTCGGCCACGCCCAGCAAAAAGCGCAGCGTGCAGAACGAAGCGGGCGTGTGCACGAGGGCCGTGGCCGCCGAGACGACGCCCCAGCTCACCATGATGCGGCACATCCAGATGCGGGCGCCCACGCGGTGCAGCAGCAGATTGCCCGGCACTTCGAAGAGCGCATAGCCCACGAAGAATACGCCGGCGCCGAAGGCGAACGCCGTGTCGGAAAGCCCGGTGTCGTGCTGGAGCGCCTTTTGCGCGAAGCCGATGTTGGCGCGGTCGAGGAACGCCAGCACGTACATCAGCAGCAGGAACGGCAGCAGGCGCCGCATGACCTTGCCGACAACGGCATCGGGCAGCGGGCTGGCCTCGGCTTTCATGGCTGTCTCCTCCTCCGGCGGTGGGTCCGCCGTGATCGTCGCTGTGATCATAGAGCGCCCTTTACGGGCGGGATGCCGCATCGCCCGGCGGGGCACTCAGTAGGTCGCGCGCCCGCCGGAGAGGTCGAATACCGAGCCGGTGCTGAACGCACAATCCTCGGAGGTGAGCCAGACGATCAGCGAAGCCGCCTCTTCGGGCATCAGAAAGCGGTTCATCGGGATCTTCGAGAGCATGTAGTCGATATGCTGCTGCGACATCGAATCGAAGATCTCGGTTTTTGCGGCGGCCGGCGTCACCGCGTTGACGAGCACGTTCTTCGTCGCCAGCTCCTTGCCGAGCGACTTGGTCAGCCCGATCAACCCGGCCTTCGATGCGCTGTAGTGCGAAGCATTCGGATTGCCCTCCTTGCCCGCCACCGAAGCGATGTTGACGATGCGCCCGTAGCCCTGCGCGATCATGTGCGGCACGACGGCGCGGCAGGTCAGATAGCAGCCGATCAGGTTCACTTCGATCACACGGCGCCACATGTCCACGGGCAGTTCCCACGTGAGGCCATTGCCGCCGGTGATGCCCGCGCTGTTGACGAGCGCATGGATCGCGCCGTGCGTTTCGACGGTCTGGTGCGCGGCGGCTTCGACGGAAGTCTCATCGGTCAGCTCGACCTTGACGGCCGACACCTTGCCGAGCGCCGCGAGCTCGCCGCGCGAGCGTTCGAGCCGCTCGCCGTCGGCGTCCCACAGCGCCACCGCGGCGCCGGAGCGCAGCGCGCGCTGTGCGACCGCGTAGCCGATGCCGCGCGCGCCGCCGGTGACCACCATCACGCGGTCCTTGAGATCGATCTGGTTCATTGCGCCTCCTCGGCCGTCTTCATGCGGCGTCTCGTGAAATGGGAATCGAACGTTGCCCAGCCAATATAGGTGCGCCGCGATACGGGAACAATCCGAAAGACGCATGGGGTGATAGCGAAAGCGGATCGCCTTCGTCAGCGGGCCCCTTCGCAAAGAAAAAACGGCGGCCGCTCGCGCGGACCGCCGTTTCAGCAGGGTTCAGCAGGGCAAAGAGCCGAAGAGGAAACGACCCGGACGCCGCCCGATCAGTCGCGATTGGCCTGCAGCACCGTCAACGCGGCCATGTTGACGATGCGGCGCACCGTCGAGCTCGAGGTCAGGACGTTCACCGGCGCGTTCACGCCCAGCAGGAACGGGCCCACGGCCACGTTGCTGCCCGCGCCCGTCTTGAGCAGGTTGTAGGCGATGTTGCCGGAGTCCACGTTCGGGCACACGAGCAGGTTCGCCGCGCCCTTCAGGCGCGAATGCGGCAGGATGCGCTCGCGCAGCGACTCGTCGAGCGCGCAGTCACCGTGCATTTCGCCGTCGATCTCCAGGTCCGGCGCCTGTGCGGTCACGAGCTTCAGCACTTCGCGCATCTTCGTGCCCGAAGCCGAACTGCCCGAGCCGAAGTTCGAGCGCGAGAGCAGCGCGACCTTCGGCGAGAGATTGAGCCATGCCATCTGCTTCGCCGCGGCGATCGTGAACTCGGCGATCGTCGCTGCGTCCGGATTGTCGTTGACGTGCGTGTCCACGAGCGCCACCGTGCGCTTGTCGAGCAGCAGGATGTTCATCGCCGCATAGGTGTTCGCGCCGGGCGCCATGCCGATCGCTTCGTCGACGAAGCGCAGATGGTCGTGGTACGCGCCCACGGTGCCGCACACCATGCCGTCCGCGTCGCCGAGGCGCACCATCATCGCGCCGATCAGCGTGAGGCGACGGCGCATTTCCACGCGCGCCATTTCCTTCGAAATGCCGTCGCGGCAACGCAGTTCCCAATAGGTGGTCCAGTACTGGTGGAAGCGCTCGTCGTACTCGGGGTTCGTCACTTCCACGTCCTCGCCCAGACGCAGGCGCAGGCCGAACTTCTCGATGCGCGCGAGCAGCACTTCGGGACGGCCGATCAGGATCGGACGCGCGAGCTTCTCGTCGACGATCACCTGCACCGCGCGCAGCACGCGCTCTTCCTCGCCCTCGGCGAACACGATGCGCGACTTGCCGCCTTCGCGCACGATCTGCTTGGCCGTCGCGAAGACGGGCTTCATGAACGCGCCCGAGTGATAGACGAACTGCTGGAGCTCGTTCGTGTAAGCCTCGAAGTCGTCGATGGCGCGCGTGGCCACGCCGTCTTCCATCGCGGCCTTCGCCACGGCCGGCGCGATGCGCAGGATCAGGCGCGAATCGAAGGGCTTCGGAATGAAGTACGTCGGGCCGAAGCGCAAGTCATAGGCGCCGTAGGCGGCGGCCACCGAGTCATTCGGCTCTTCCTGGGCGAGTTGCGCGATGGCGCGCACCGCCGCGATCTCCATGTTGCGCGTGATGGTGGTCGCGCCCACGTCCAGCGCGCCGCGGAAGATGTACGGGAAGCACAGGACGTTGTTCACCTGGTTCGGGAAGTCCGAACGGCCCGTCGCGATGACCGCGTCGGCGCGCGCTTCGAGCGCCACTTCCGGGAAGATTTCGGGCGTCGGGTTCGCGAGCGCGAGGATCAGCGGCTTCGCAGCCATCTTCTTGACCATTTCCGCCTTGAGCACGCCGCCCGCCGAGCAGCCGAGGAACACGTCGGCACCTTCGATCACCTCGGAGAGCGAGCGCGCCGCAGTCTCCTGCGCGAAGCGCGCCTTGTCCGGGTCCATCAGTTCCGTGCGGCCCTTGTAGACCACGCCTGCGAGGTCCGTCGCCCAGATGTTTTCGACCGGCAGACCCAGATCGACCATCAGGTCCAGACAGGCCAGCGCCGCCGCGCCCGCGCCCGAGGTCACGACCTTCACGTCGCGGATATCCTTGCCCACCACCTTCAGACCGTTCAGGAACGCGGCCGAGACCGTGATCGCCGTGCCGTGCTGGTCGTCGTGGAAGACGGGGATCTTCATGCGGTCGCGCAGCTTGCGTTCGACGGTGAAACAGTCCGGCGCCTTGATGTCTTCGAGGTTGATGCCGCCGAAGGTCGCTTCGAGGCTCGCGATGATCTCGACGAGCTTGTCCGGGTCGGATTCGGTGATTTCGATGTCGAACACGTCGATGCCGGCGAACTTCTTGAACAGGACCGCCTTGCCCTCCATCACCGGCTTCGACGCCAGCGCGCCGATATTGCCGAGGCCCAGCACAGCCGAACCGTTCGTGATGACGCCCACCAGATTGCCGCGGCTCGTGTACTTGAACGAGTTCTGCGGGTCCGTGACGATCTCCTCGCAGGCCACGGCCACGCCCGGCGTGTAGGCCAGGGCCAGATCGCGCTGCGTGATGAGCGGCTTGCTTGCCGTTACCGAGATTTTCCCGGGGGTCGGGTACTGGTGGTACTCCAGGGCTGCCTGGCGATCCGTCTCGTTCATGTTCCTCACTCGCTCTCTTTAGGGCCGGACAGTCCCGGCTACGTTCGAATGAGTCGATTCTAGGCAGCCGCCATAATCTGCCAATTTTGATTTAGTATGACACCATCACTTTTTTCTTATACTAATGGCCCGAATCGTCCATTGCTCCGTCCCTTTGTCTACTCTCAGTCCCGATGAAGTCACGCGGCGCCTGACCACGCGCCTGAAGATGCGCCACCTCGTGCTGCTGCTGCAGATCCGCCAGTACGGGTCGCTCACGCGCGTGGCCGAGCACGTCGCCACCAGCCAGCCGGCCGTGACCAACGCGCTCGCCGAAATGGAGAGCATGTTCGGCGGGCCGCTCTTCGAGCGCTCGTCGCGCGGCATGACGTCCACCGCCCTCGGCAACGTGGTGCTCACGCGCGCCCAGGCCATGCTGCACGACCTCGACCACCTCGCGCGCGACATCGAAGCCGTGGTCGCGGGCCACGCCACGCGGCTGCACGTGGGCGTGATTCCATTCATCTCGGGGCGTACGCTCGCTTCGGCGATCCAGCTCACGCAGGCGCGGCTGCCGCAGCGGGTCACGCTGACGATTCACGAAGGCACGAGCGACGCGCTCATGCCGCTGCTGCGCGACCACACGCTCGACATCGTGATCGGCCGGGCCTCGTCCACGGTCGATTTCGCGCAGCTTCGCTTCGAGGTCCTGTACCAGCAGAAGCCGCGCCTCATCGCGAGCCGGCGCCTCGCCGCGCGGCTGGCGCGCGCGCGCCTCAGTTGGGACAAGCTCGTGGAACTCGACTGGATCCTCGGTGCGCCGCACACGCCCATGCGCGGGCAGATCGCCGATATCTTCCTGCAGGCCGGGGTCGCGCCGCCTGTGCCGATGCTGGAGAGCTACACGTCGCGGCTGATCGGCGAAATGATCGTCGCCAACGAGAATGCCGTGTCGATCGTGCCCGCCGATATCGCGGAAGAACTCGTGCATTTCGCGGGCGTGGCGATCGTGCCTTATACGCTCGACTGGACGCTGCCGCCGGTCGCGATGTTCACGCGCGCAGGCGTCGCGCGCGAACTGGACGCGGCCTTCGGACAGTCGTTGCGCGAGCTTTATCAGGCCGCGGACAGCGGGCGGGGCGTGTGAAGGTGCCCCGAAGGGCACCTCGCCTTACGGCCTAGTGCTTCGACGTGCCGCCGCCGCTGCCGGTACTGCCCGCGAGACCGCCGAGCAGATTCGTGAGCGGAGACAGCGGCGACGAACTCCCGCCCGCTCCGCCGGCGGCGCCGGTGAGCGCGCCGAGGAGGCTGGTCAGCGGTGCGGCCGGGTTGGAGGTGGAGCCGGGGCTGCCCTTCGTCGACGACCCGTTCGCCGTGCTGCCCGCGCTGCCCGTGGAGCCACCGGTCTGGCCGCCGAGCAGGTTGACGAGCGGTGCGAGCGGGCTGCTGCCGGAATGCGAACCCGAGCCCTTCGAGCCGCCGCTCGCCGAGGTCAGGGACGTGCCGCCCAGCAACGCGGTCACGGGCGCCAGCAAGCCGCCCGAGCCATGTCCGCTCGATCCGCTCGTCGCGCCCTTCGAGCCGCTGCTCGTGCCGTTGCCTGCACCGTTGCCATTGCCGCTGCCGCTGTTGTTGCCGAGGGTGATCGGCACGATCGGCACGCTGATGGCGCCCACGTTGAGGACGAGATTCGCGATCGGGCTGAGGAGGCCGCTCGACGACTGGTTGCCATTGCCGGAGTTCGAGCCGGTGGTGCCGGTGTGGCCGGAGCCGCCACCCGAACCACCGTGGCCGCCGTTTCCAGAGCCTCCTGACCCACCCGAACCGCCTGATCCGCCTGATCCGCCTGACCCACCCGAACCGCCCGATCCTCCCGATCCGCCTGATCCTCCCGATCCGCCTGATCCGCCCGATCCGCCTGACCCACCCGATCCGCCCGATCCGCCCGATCCGCCTGATCCACCCGAACCGCCTGATCCACCCGAACCGCCCGATCCTCCCGATCCTCCCGATCCACCGTGACCGCCATTCCCGGAGCCGCCACCATCGCCGCCCGAACCTCCCCAGCCTCCATGCCCGCCATTCCCGGAGCCGCCAGAACCGCCCGAGCCTCCCTGCCCGCCGTCTCCAGAGCCGCCACCGGCCCCGCTCGATCCCCCGTTGCCCGTACCACCGCCATAACCACTGCCACCGCTCGACCCACCGCCTCCGCCATAGGTCGAAACACCGCCCCACGCCGACCCATCGCCCCAGCCGGAACTCGCGGTAGCGCCCGCCCCGGCGCCGTTGCCCGCCCCGGCGCCCGACCCAGCCCCAACCGAACCGCCGGTTGTGCCGCCGTCCCCCGTACTTCCGTAACCCGACCCCGGCATGCCCGGGATCGACCATCCGCCGCCTTGCGAGACCGAGGTGGGCGGCGTCGATGTGACGTCCTCGGCCTGAGACACCGTGGCCAGCGACAACCACAGGATTGCGCTCGCCGATGCAACAAGAGTGTGTTTGAAGGGAGCCATGATTAGTCCTTTCGCGATGTCATCGCGTCCTGATTGGTCAAAGGTGTAATCAGTGCCCCCGGAAACCCGCTGATCGTTTCTGCAGAAAACGGTTGCCTCGTGCCTGCCGTCGCAAACGCGCGCGTTGCCTTGATGGTTGATGTGGGAGCCGCGCGCTGGGGCGCAAAGCTCGAATGTGGCTCGGCCTGGCGATCGAACTGTGCAAGTTGCGAGCCAACGCTCGCGGGCGCGGCACGGCGCGGCATGGCGCAGCGACCGCGCAATCAGGAAGGCTTGCGGGACGGGACGGAGCGGCAGACGAATGCCTCGCGCAGAGGCTTGCCGTGCGATGGGTGTTACGTCTGCGGCGTTACGTTTTTCGGCCCGGCCGAACGTAACGCCGCATTCTCAATGACCCGCCCAGACCGTATCCGGATCAAACGGGTAAACCGGTCGCGCCACGCGCCGGTACTCGAAAAGGCCGTAGTCCGACCCCGTCACGCCGCGGCTGTCGCACTCCACGAGCCCCGCCGAAATCGGCACGAACACGGGCCGGCAGTACATGCGCGATTTGAGCAGCAGGAAACGCGCGCGCCGCGGATCGATGCCCACGCTCTCGAACACGCCCAGGTCCCACGGCTCGTGCGTGCGCTCGGTCACGACCAGCGTGGCCGTGCCGATGTCGAGCACCGCCGCGCGTCCCATGGAGGCACGCTGGCCCGTATAGGTCGGCCCGGTGATGACGTACTCGCCGTCGGTGATCGCGCGCACGACCCCGGTCGCTTCGAACGGAGCGCGCGGCGGCGCTCCTTCGCGCTGCAGCTTGTTGCCGATTCCGAGCGTGACCGTCGCCCCCACGCCCGCCTCGATCAATTGCGCGACGGCCTCCGGATCGCACAGCGGCCCGCTGACAATCCCCGTCAAGCCCTGCGCCAGCGCGGCTTCGAGCAGATCCATCGTGTCGCAGGTGCCGCCGGACATGCAGTTGTCACCGTGATCGAGCAGCAGCACCGGCTTGTCCGCTCCGCGCGCCAGAGGCTCGGCCTGTGCGACCGATTCCGCCAGCGGCGGGCTGCGATAGACGAAGTCGTCGCGCTCGCTCCAGATCTGGCGCGCCACGCGTTCGGCCGCCGCCGCGGCAGCGGCCTCGTCCCCGTTGCCCACCACCACGACACTGATGCACGGCGCGGGAATGTCGGCGAGCGAAAATCCCGCCAGCACCGAGACAGCAAGCATTCCCTGGGACTCCTCTCGACGTGCTGCCTCGATTGCACGATGCATCGCGCCGCCCGCACTCGCGCTCAGCAGCGTCGACGTGAGCAGCGGCGGCTGGCGCCATGCGAGCACCGGCCGCGCGCGGCCTGCCATGCGCTCGATCAGCACACGCGCCGCATGTTCGCCTGTCTCGTACATATCGACGTGCGGATAGGTCTTGAAGCTCACGATCACGTCGGCGTGATCGATCATTTTCTGCGTGACATTGCCGTGCAGATCGAGCGCCACCGCAATCGGCACATCAGGCAGTGCCGCACGCACGCGCGCGAGCAGATCGCCCTCGCCGTCCGCCGACTGCTCCGCGACCATCGCGCCGTGCAGGTCGAGCATCACGGCATCGCAGCCCGGTGCGGCGGCCACGATCGCGTCGCAGATCGCCTCATAGGCCGCTGCCTCCACCGGCCCGCTCGGGTTGGCCGCGGCGGAAACCGGCGTCACGACTTCGGCGCCGAGACGCTCGGCCGCGTCGATGAACGCCGACATCGCCGTGCGCATGCCCTTTTCGAGCCGGTACGCGTCATCGCCCCACGCCGGGCCGTTGCGGCCGAACGCCGCGAGCGGCGTCGCGACCGGCGAAAACGTATTGGTCTCGTGATTCATCCGTGCAATGAGGATCTTCATGCGGTGCATCGATGCGGTTCCTTTGCGTGCTTTCCATCACTATGCCGGCGTGCCGCTCAAACAACGCCCACGCCAAGATAGCGGTCCTTCGCGGCGTGGTCGGCCGCGAACGCCGCGTTGTCGCCCTCGTAGACGATCACGCCCTGCTCGATGATGTAATGCCGGTCGGCGAGCTGCGTACACACTTCCAGATTCTGTTCCACTAACAGAATCGCCACGCCCGCGGCCTTGATGTGCTTGAGCTGCGCGACGATCTCCTCGACGATCACGGGCGCGAGCCCCTCCACGGGTTCGTCGAGCATCAGGAGGCGCGGGTGATTCATGAGTGCGCGGCCAATGGCGAGCATCTGCTGCTCGCCGCCCGAAAGCTGCGCGCCGCCGTTCTTGCGGCGTTCCTTCAGCCGCGGAAAAATGCGGTAGATGTCGTCGAGCTGCCACGGCGAATCCTTGCGCGCGCCCAGTCTCAGGTTCTCCTCGACGCTCAATAGCCGGAAAACGCCGCGATGCTCGGGCACGAAGCACAGGCCCGCGGCGGCGATGCGATGCGGCGCGAGCCCGCCGATGCGCTTGCCCGCAAAGCTCACGGTCCCGCCGCGCGGCGCCACGACGCCTGCGATCGACTTCAGCGTCGTGGACTTGCCCGCGCCGTTGCGGCCGAGGAGCGTTACCGTTTCGCCTTCGTTCACGGCCAGCGACACGCCCTGCAGAATGTGGCTCTTGCCGTAGAACGCGTGGACGTCCCGCACGTCGAGCATCATGCGCGGCCTCCCGTGATCATGTTGCCGAGGTAGGCACTGCGCACGCGCTCGTCGCCGCGAATCTCGTCCGGCTTGCCCTCCACGAGCACGCGGCCCTGCTGCATCACCGTGATGGTGTCCGAAATGTCCATCACGATGCCCATGTTGTGCTCGATCAGCACGACGGTGTATTCGTCGCGCAGGCCGCGAATCAGCGTCTTCATGTCGTCGAGATCGTCGATGCCCATGCCCGAGGTGGGCTCGTCGAGGAAAATCGCGCGCGGCCGCGCGGCCAGCGCCATGCCCACTTCGAGGCGGCGCTGCTGGCCGTGCGAGAGCGCGCCCGCCAGCGTATCGGCATGACGTTGCAGCGCGAGGCGCTCCAGCACGCGCTCCACGATTTCGGCATGCGCCAGTGCACCGCGTGGAGGCGTCCAGGCGTTGAGCGCGCGACGCGCCTCGACGCCCTGTGCCGCCACGCGCAGGTTCTCGCGCACGCTCAGGTTCTGAAACAGGCTCGTTACCTGGAACGAGCGTGCCATGCCGCGCCGCACGCGCTTGTGATCGGGCTCGCGCGTAATGTCCTCGCCGTCGAACACGATCGAGCCCGACGTGATCGGCACCGTGCCGGTCAGCACATGAAAGAGCGTGGTCTTGCCCGCGCCGTTCGGGCCGATCACGGAATGCACGGTGCGCGGTGCGACGCGCAAATCCACGCCCGCGAGCGCCGTGAACTTGCCATAGCGTTTGACCACGCCGCTCGCTTGCAGAATCGCTTCGCTCATGGCTTTTCCCCGCCGGCGCCGGCCGCGCCGCGCGTTCCCGCGAGCGCCGCGGCAATCCGCTCGCCAAGCCCCCACAGGCCGCGCTGCATGAACAGGCTCACCGCGATCAGCACGAGGCCGAGCAGCAACAGCCAGCGCGGCCACAGCGTCGAGAGCCAGTCGGCGAACAGCACGTAGAACGCCGCGCCGATCACGGAGGCAAAGAGATTGCCGCTGCCCCCTATCACGGTCATCAGCAGGATCATCTCGCTCGTGTGATAGTCGATGTTCGAAAGCGGCGCGATGCCCGTCATCAGCGCGTGCAGTCCGCCCGCGAGCCCCGTCGCCGCCCCCGAAATCACGAACGCGGCGAGCTTGAAGCGGCGCACGTCGTAGCCGGCGGCAGCGGCACGTGCCTCGTTGTCGCGGATTGCGAGCAGCGTGCGGCCGAACACCGACTGCGAAACGCGCACCAGCAAGGCAAACACGACGATGAAGACGGCCGCGACGAAGCCGTAGTATTGCCACGGCGTATCGAGAGAAACGAGTGCGTGCCCGAAGAGCGAAAGCGCGGGACGCGGAATGTCGAGCAGACCGTTGTCGCCGCCTGTGAGGTCGGGCGTGCTGTACGCGAGGAAGTAGAAGAGCTGGCCGAACGCGAGCGTCAGCATGACGAAATAGGTGCCGCGCTGGCGTATCGAGAACCAGCCGACGAACACCGCCGCCAGCGCACCGACCGCGCCCGCGATGACGAGCGCCGCGCAAACGGAAGGCACGCCGCGCGTGAGCGCGATCCCGGCCGCATAGCTGCCGAGCCCGAAAAAGATGCCCTGCCCGAACGAGAGCAGCCCCGTGAAGCCCAGCAGCAGATTGCAGCCGAGCGCGGCAAGCGCATAGACGAGCACTTCCGTGGCGAGCGATCCCGAGTGCAGCACGAGCGGCAGCACGCCGGCCACTACCGCGGCGAGCAAAACGTAGCGATAAAGTCGCGCCCAACCCTCCCGATGCGCGACAGACGCGCCACCCCCTTCGGACTCCTGAGACATCGGCTTCGACGAGTCGATCATACGGCCCTCCCCAGCAGGCCGTTCGGGCGCAGCAGCAGCACGGCAGCCATGGCCACGTAGATCATCAGTTGCGCCCCCTCGGGCCACAGCGTGCTCATCACGCTCTGCACGATGCCCACGAGCAGGCCACCCACCAGCGCGCCGAGGAAGTTGCCCATGCCGCCCACCACCACCACGACGAACGCCACGCTGAGCGCTTCGAGCCCCATGAACGGATCGACGCCGCGTATGGGCGCCGCGAGCACGCCCGCAAGCGCGGCGGTGGCGGCGCCCAGCGCAAACACGAGACTGAACACGCGCGAGACGTTGATGCCCAGCAGCGCCACCATCTCCGCCGATTCGCTGCCTGCGCGCACGGCGCTGCCGAGCCGCGTGCCGTCCAGCACCCACCAGAGCAGCGCGGCGAGCACGGCGGTGAACCCGATCACGAAGAGCCGGTACTTCGGATAGACGAAGCTGCCCCAGATGACGACGCCGTTCAGCACGTCGGGCACCGGCACGTTATCGCCAAGCGGCCCCCATACGAGAATGACACACTCCTGCAGCACGAGCGCAAGACCGACGGTGGCGAGAATATGGAACTCGTGCTGCTGCTCGTAGACGTGCCGCAGGACGAGCTTTTCGACCACCCACGCAAAAGCCCCGACCACGAGCGGCACGACGACGAGCGCGAGCCAGAAGTTTCCCGACCATTGCATGACCTGGTAGCAGCAATAAGCGCCAAGCAGGTAGAACGCGCCATGCGCGAAGTTCACGAAGCGCAACAGGCCGAAGACGATCGAGAGGCCCACCGCAAGCAGGAAATACAGCATCCCGACGCCGATTCCATTGATGATCTGCAGCAGATAGACGTTCATGGCTTGCGTAGCGTAGAAAATGCAAGGCCGGGCGGCGCGCGCTGCCGCCCTCGTGTCGGAGGCGTCGCGCGGCTCAGGCGAGCTTGCAGCCGGTCTGCTCCACCGGCAGGAACGACTGGCCGGAGCTGACGATATCGACGTAATCGTCCTTGTCCCTCATCTTGCTCTTCGGCTTGCCCTTGAGCAGATAGTAGTTCTTGAGCACCTGATGGTCGCCCTTGCGGATGACTTCGGGCCCGGTGAGGCCGTCGTACTTCATGCCTTCCATCACCGCGATCACCTTCTTCGGGTCGGTGCTGCCGGCCTTCACCATGCCGTCCAGCAGGATCTTCGCGCAGATGTACGAACCGGCCAGACTGTAGTTGGGATTGGCCTGAAAGGCCTCGTTCGTGCGCTTGACGAGATCGCGGTTCAGCGGCGAATCGATAGCGTGCCAGTATTGCGCGCCGAAATAGACGCCGTCGCACAGGTCCGCACCCAGTGCCTCGAACTGTTCCAGGCCCGAAGCCCACGCAAGCAGGATCGTGCAGTTGTTCTTCAGGCCGAAGCTCACGGCCTGGCGCAGCGTATCCGAAGACTGCGAGCCGAAGTTGAGAATCAGCAGCACGTCCGGCTTCGCCGCGACGGCATTCGTCAGATAGCCGCTGAACTCCTTTTCGGTGAGCGAGTGGTAGCTGTTGCCCACATGCTCGATGCCCTTTTCCTTGAAGACGTCTTTCGCCGCCGAAAGCAGCCCCTCGCCGAACACGTATTGCGGCGTGATGGTGTACCAGCGCTTCGCCTTCGGCATCATCTGGATGAGCGGCCGCACCGTCTCGTTGATCGCGCCGAAGGTCGGCACCGACCAGCGGAACGTCGAACTGTTGCAATCCTTGCCGGTGATCTCGTCGGCGCCCGCCGTGGTGATGAACACGCCGCCTGCCTTGTCCACTTCCTTGCCCATCGCCAGCGCTTCGGAAGACAGGATGCCGCCCGCGAAGTAGCGCACGCCCTTCTGCTGCTCGATCTCCTGCACGCGGCGCACGGCGGTGGCGGGTTTGCCTTCGGTGTCGAGCGTCGTGTAGCTCACCGGCAGGCCGAGCACCTTGCCGTACTGCTTGACCACAAGCTGCATGCCGAGGTCGGCGTATTTGCCGTTGGCCGCGAACGGCCCCGACATCGGCACGGGACACCCTAGCTGCACGAGCGCCCCCTGCGCGAACGCGCGGCTGGACGACAGCGCGCCCAGCGCACCCGGCACGGCCGACAGCGCGGCCAGTTTCAACAGTTCCCGGCGATTCAAGTTCATGCTCCTTTCAGAAAAAAGCACACACGAGGCGACCGACTGCTTGATTCTATTTATCATGATAAATAGAATGAAACCGATCCTAGGTTTAATTAATTCGAGTGTCAATCGGCCAAAATACGAGGCCAAATTCCGGGTCGACGTCCGTGGCACGGAAGCGCCGCGGGTCACCTGCAGGGAGTCTGAAAGATGGGCATGAACCGCGTCAGATCGGGCAGCGCCGTCGAAATCAAGCAGCCGAAGCGCGGCGACCTCGTTGCCGAGGAAATCAAGCGGCTCATCACGGAGAAAGACCTGAAGCCGGGTGACCGCCTGCCGCGCGAGGCCGAGCTGCAGCAGTTGTATTCGGTCAGCAAAAGCACCATACGCGAAGCGCTGAAGTCGCTCGAAGTGCAGGGCCTCATCAAGGTGAGCACCGGGCCGAGTGGGGGCGGCATGGTCGTGGAGGTGCCGCTCGACCGCACGCTGCAACTTCTGCAGAACTATCTGTTCTTCAAGGACGTCACGATCGACGACATCTATACCGTGCGCCGGCAGCTCGAACCCGAACTGGCGGCGGGCGCGGTGCCGCATCTGAGCGAAGCGGACTTCGCCGCGCTGGAGGCGAACATCGCCTGCTGCGACGGCACGGCCGGTGCGCACGATCGCGGGCATCTGCTGCGCCAGCGCCAGGAGGACACCACTTTCCACGACATACTCGCGGCCGCGAACCCGAACCCGTTCCTGCGCTTCGTCTGCGAACTGATCAACGAAATGATCCGGCAGCTCATCGAGTTCCGCAACGATACGCCGCTCACCGAGCACCGCCGCTTCGGCGCCGCGAACGTCAAGATCCACCGCGAGATCCTGCAGGCCGCGCGCGAGCGCGACGCCGAACGCGTGCGCGCGCTGATGATCGAGCACATGACCGAGGCCCCGAAGTACGTGAAGCGCATGAAAGGCAAGCTGCGCGGCCGGCTGATCCTCGATTCGGAGATGCGCAAGCGGGTGCGTGCGATTGTGCCGGCGGGCGGAAAGGACGCATGAGCGGCTAACTTCGCGCTCACGCTTCGCACCGGCGATGCGCCTTGCCGAAGGACCGGCAATCTCGCTTCGCGGCAACCGGTACCCATCGCGGCTCCCATCGGATCGCCCGCCCTTTTCATCGACCTTACTCTGGAGTCCGAACCCATGTACGTCGTTTCCCTGACCTATCGAGCCTCGCTCGACGCCATCGACAACGCCCTCGAAGCCCACCGCCAGTTTCTCGACCAGCACTTCGCAGCGGGTGTCTTTATTGCAGCAGGGCCGAAGGTGCCGCGCGAAGGCGGCGTGATACTGGCATCCGGCGTCGAGCGCGAGCGGCTCGACGCCATACTCGCGAGCGACCCCTTCGCGGTTCAGGGTCTCGCCAGTTACGCCGTGACCGAATTCAAGGCAACGCGGATTGGCCCAGGTGTCAATCTGCATCCGCAGCCGGCCTGAGCGCGAACGGCGCGTGCCGGGATCTCGGGAGAAACGCCGGGCCGCCCCCTGCTTTCTTGGTCCCCTTGGGGGTCCGACGCAAAGCTGCAGGTCTGGGGGGCTTAGAACACGCCCAGCGCGAGACCGGCCGCGAGGCCCGCGCCCAGCTCCGCGCAGCGCGCAAGGTCGTCCGCGCCGATGGTCTTGGGCGCGAGTATCCGCTCGGGCGTCTGGGCATGCGTGCAGACGATCACGCCCGGCGCCACGCTTCGGAGCCGCCAGCCCGTGGCGATGCGATCGAGCTGGCGCAGCGCGTTTTGCCCGTCACTGCCCGCGCAGATCATCGCTGCGTAGGGGCGGCCGTTCACGCGATCGAGCACGCCGTAATAGCTGCGGTCGAAGAAGTCCTTCATGATCCCCGACATCGCGGCCAGGTTTTCGGGCGTCGCGAACAAATAGCCGTCCGCCGCAAGTACGTCGGCGGGACCGCTGGCGTCCGCACGCTGCAGCTTGACCGCCACGCCGGCCTGCTCGCGTGCCGCCTGCGCAGCCGCCTCGGCCATCTGCCGCGTGCCGCCGGTCATCGTGTGATAAACGACGAGCAGTGTCTTCATGCGCGGTCTTCCATGATCGGGGCGCGTGTTATCGGGCATGAGCCGATGATACCGCGCCCCTCTGCGCGCTCAAGGTGCGGACCGCTCGGCCCGACGGCAGGTCCATGCGCGCGCGGGCGCCGCCCTGGCCGCCTCGACAACCGGGCGCCACCAGCTTTCGCCGCGATGGGGCGCATCCAGCGCGAGCCGCTCGCCCATGCGCGGCGTTGCGAGTGCAATGCCGCGCGCCGCCGTGAGTTCCGTGACGCGCTCGAACGGCTCCTGCCAGCGGTGCATCGCCAGATCGAAGGTGCCGTTGTGCACCGGCATCAGCCAGCGGCCGCGCAGATCGAGGTGTGCCTGCACGGTCTGCTCGGGCTGCATATGCACATACGGCCATTGCGCGTCGTACGCGCCCGTCTCCAGCATCGTCACGTCGAACGGTCCGAAGCGTTCGCCAATCTCGCGAAAGCCCTCGAAGTAACCCGTATCGCCGCTGAAGAACACGCGCAGGTCGCGCTCGACGATCACCCATGACGCCCACAGCGTGCTATTGCCGTCGAACAGGCTGCGCCCCGAAAAATGCTGTGCCGGTGTCGCCGTGAACATCACACCGTCCACCTCGGTCCCCTCCCACCAGTCGAACTGGCGCACCTTCGCGGCGTCCACGCCCCACTCGATCAGACGGTCGCCCACGCCGAGCGGCGCGAGAAAAACGCCTGTCGTCGCGGCCAGCGCGCACACGGTTTCGCGGTCCAGATGATCGTAATGGTCGTGCGAGAGAATCACGCCGCGCAGCGGCGGCAGCTCATCGAGCGCGATGGGCGGCGCGTGAAAACGCTTCGGGCCGAAACGGCGAAACGGCGACGCGCGTTCCGCGAAGACCGGGTCGGTCAGCCAGAATTGTCCGCGCAGCTTGAGCAACAACGTGGAATGGCCGAGCCGGTAGAGGCTGCGGTCCGGCGCGGCGTCGAGCTGCTCGCGCGTCAGGCGCTCCACCGGCAACGCACCGGCCGGCACCGTGCCGCGCGGCTTGTTGAACAGCAGGTTCCAGGCAATGCTCAGGCCCTTGCCGGCCGACTCGACCGGGCGTGGCTTGACGTTGCGAAAGTGCGTGCCGTCGTGCTGCGGGGAGGCGCCGAAGCGGGCGCGAGCGTGTTCGGCCGTGTCGAGGCCGAGGGTACGGCGAAGCAATGCGGTGAGCGAGGCCATAGGAGGGAACCGGCAGAAAAGGTACACCGCCCAGTGTAGTTTATTTTCGAGAAAAGTAAACTCCCCAGTGTAAAATGCGCCTATGGAATCCAGCGCCCCACCTCAACGTCTGACCGACCGGAAACGCAGCGCCATCGTCAGCGCGGCGATCGAGGAATTTCTCGCGGCCGGGTTCGAGGCGACCAGCATGGACCGCATCGCGGCCCGCGCATGCGTTTCCAAGCGTACGGTCTACAACCACTTTCCCGGCAAGGAGGCGCTCTTCGAGGCCATCCTCCTGCAACTCTGGAATGCGAGCGAATCCTCGGATACGCCAGGCTGGCGCGCCGACGAACCGCTGCGCCCGCAGCTCGTCGCGCTGCTCATGCGCAAGCTGCGCCTCCTGAACGACGAGTCGTTTCTCGCGCTCGCGCGCGTGGCGATTGCAGCGGGCATGCACTCGCCGGAGCGCGCGAGCGAGATGGTGGGCCGTCTTGGCGAGCGCGAAGAAGACCTGACCGTATGGATTCGCGCGGCGGCAGCGGCCGGCCGGCTGAAGACGGCGGACCCGCTGTTCGCCTCGAAGCAACTACAGGGCCTCGTGAAGGCGTTCGCATTCTGGCCGCAGGTGACGATGGGACAGGCGCCGCTCGGCAAAAGCGAGCAGAAGAAAGTGGCGGAATCGACCGCCGATATGTTTCTCGCGCATTACGCGACGTAAGACGGCATCAAGCCGCCGGCGACCGCCAGACCGGATCGCGCGCAGCGCCTCGCCCACCGGCTGCGCTCACGCGCACTCGCTGGGTATCATCGCGCACCTCCGTCACGCAGCGAAGCGGACAGCATGACATGACTGGCATGCGCGAGGCTGACCAGCACCTGGCTGCCGTCGTCGCGTGCCGCAGCCTCCTTCGAAAAGGCCCTTTCGCTGTACGCAATCACCTTGAAGCCGCTCCCCAAAGCTCGCGGAACGGTAATGCCCCAATGCCAGCCGCCGTCCTGTTCGAATACATGCAAAACCGGGTCGGCGTGAAACTCCGCAATCTGTGCTGTCGTCATGGCGCATCCTCCCGTCATGGCACGACTGTGTTCGCATCGGCACGAACGTCTCTACCCAGTCTAGACGAATCTCGCTGCATTGCAACATGACGGGCGTTGTAAATATGTCGAATCGGCATTCGACATAATTTTGAAAAATAGCGGTGTCTGAACAAGATATGCGACGATAAAAACATGGCATCGGAATGGAATGCCGGGATTCGCGGGGGTTTCATGAATATCCAATCGCTTATCTGGGCGGCGGTGCCGCACAACAGCGACGGTGTTGTGTTTCAGGCCCGTATTCTCCACGGACTTCAACGCTTCCATCTGCCCCGGCGCGTATTGGAGGAAGTGTTCGGCCTCGAGCGCAAAGCGTCGGATGCGCGGCAACTAGAAGTTTTTTATGCGCGCCTTCCCGAGATTGTGTCCCACGCGCGTGACAAACGTGCGATTGCGGGGCCGGATACCGTAGCGCTTCTGTCCGCCGATTTCCCTGCGTGCAGCAAAACGTCTCGCAGCGTGCGCCCCGACGCGTACACGCGCCGCCTGCAGTAAGTCCGACCGCCTGTGACGCCTGTCGCGCGCCGGTGATAGACTGGCGCGCAAACTTTCGATCCCCGACATGTTCGTTCACGCCCGCAAGCACCTGATCGCATGGCCTGGCCTCGTCGCCATGTGGCTCATCGTGCTCGCGCCGCTCGTGAGTCAGCTCGTCGTCGCGGCCCATCGCGACACAGTCGCGGAAGGCGTGCTGTGTTCGGCCGCGCAGCCGCCCGCAAGCAGCGCGCTACACGATCATGGCAATGGCTTCGCGGCATGCGGATATTGCAATCTGCTCGCCGATCACGCCGCCATGCCGCCCATGCCGGCGGCACTCCCCGCGCTGTTCGTGCCCGGCGCACCCGCCGTCATGGCGCTTTCGTTGCGGCACGTCCCAGTCGGTCCGTTCCCTTCGGCGCGACCGCGCGCCCCTCCGCCCCACCCCTGATCCGGTCTGCAAGCAGCGCACGGCATTGTCGCCGCGGCGCAGCGCATTGCGCTTTCTACATTGCGTTCGGCGCAGCGCGTCGAATCGACTGCCGGCGCCCCCTATTCGTTTTCGTATGGAACAGGAGAACATTCCATGAGCCGCACCCTTCGCCACATCGCCCTCGCCTTGCCGCTCGCCGTCGCCTCGCTGTCCTCGTTCGCCGCGTCGTCGGGAGCGGTGATGGTGTCCGACTGCTGGATCCGCTCGATGCCCGGCGACACGCCTTCCGGCGGCTACTTCAAGCTCATGAACATGAGCGGCAAGCCCGTCGATCTCGTGGGCATCAGCACCGAGGCGTTCGGCATGGCCATGCTACATCAGACGCAAAGCAGCGGCAGCACCTCGAAGATGGTCATGATCGACAAGGCCACCGTGCCGGCCAACGGCACGCTCGCCTTCGCGCCGGGCGGCTACCACGTGATGTTCGAACACGCGAAGAAGCCGCTCACGATCGGCTCGACGGTCCCCGTGACCTTCAAGTTCAGCGACGGCGAGAACGTCGAATCGCAGTGCGCCGTGAAGAACGCGGCAGGGCTGTAAAGGCGCACGGACTGGTCCTCCGGCGCCTTCCGTGCGCCGGTGAACTTACCGCGACCTGCTGGTTCGTCGAGGCCGCAGTGGCACTTGCGCGAGCGGCGTCGGGCGGGCGCCCTCGCGCTCGAGCCACGAACAGAAGTGCTGAACCAGTTCGTCTTCGGCCCTGCCTTCCGGAACATACATGAAGTAGCTCCGCGACGGCAGGCGAGGTCCCGCGAACGGCGTCACGAGCCTGCCTGTGGCCAGCTCGTTCACGATGAGCGCCGTCGGGCCCATCGCGACGCCTACGCCGTCGATAGCGGCCTGCACGGTTAGATAGAAGTGATCGAAGGTCAGATTCGAAGCGGGCACAAATGCGGGATGGCCCGCCTTTGCGAGCCATTCCGGCCATAACCGCGGCAGACTCTCCGTATGCAGCAAGGTATGGCGATGCAGATCGTTCGCTCTACGAATCGGAATCCGCTTCAACAGAACAGGACTGCAAACCGGAATCCGCTCCTCGTGCAGGAAAGGCCGCGTCGAATAGCCATAGAACGTGTCCGGTCCGCCACGGATGACGACATCCCACGTGTCGTTCAGACTCTCCACCGATTCGCTCGA
The DNA here is from genome assembly GCF_054968425.1 of Paraburkholderia sp. AV2. Taxonomy (NCBI): domain Bacteria; kingdom Pseudomonadati; phylum Pseudomonadota; class Betaproteobacteria; order Burkholderiales; family Burkholderiaceae; genus Paraburkholderia; species Paraburkholderia sp. AV2. Next base: position 119,538 of record NZ_JBANLK010000003.1, on the reverse strand, counting down.
TGTCTCCACCCGGACATCCACGCCGGGATGGTCGGCGAGGAACATCGCGAGTCGCGGAACCAGCCAGCGCAGCGCGAAAGTCGCTACCGCGTTCACCGTGAGCGTACGGGTAACGACCGCCGGCGATCCGTATCTCGCCGTCGCATCGGCGAGCTGCCCGAACAGCGGGCCGACTTCTTCGAGATATCCCCTGGCTGAAGGAGTCAGCGTCACCCGCCGGTGATGCCGTTCGAACAGCGGTGCGCCGAGCCAGTATTCGAGCAGGCGCACGTGCTGGCTCACGGCGCCTTGCGTCACGTGCAGTTCCGCGGCGGCTTCCTTGAAGCTGCCCAGCCGGCCCGCTGCCTCGAACGCGCGCAGCGCGTTGAGTGGTGGCAATACCCTCTTCATTCCCCGCCTCATCTGGGTTTTATTCACGATAGTTTATCTAATTCGAGCGCCCAATTTATCTGGTTTGCCGCGCCGGAACAAGGTGGATATCCTGACTGCAAACGTTGGAGTCCATTCATGTCCACCGCCGTCATGGCAATCGTGCTGCTGGCCGCATTCCTTCATGCGGGCTGGAATGCCCTCGTGAAATCCAGTCCCGACAAATTCCTCGATATCGTCTTCGTGACCGGCAGCGCCGCCCTCATCAGCGGCATCGCCCTGCCGTTTCTTCCGTTGCCGCATAGCGATAGCTGGCCGTACATCGCGGCCTCCGTCGCAATTCATATCGTCTATTTCGTGTTGATCGGCGCGGCGTATCGCAGCGGCGACATGGGGCACGCCTACCCGCTCATGCGCGGCACGCCGCCGTTGCTCGTCGCGCTGGCCAGCGGCCCGATCATCGGCGAGCAGCTTACCGCCGGCGAATGGAGCGGCATTCTTCTGATATGCGGCGGCATACTCGGCCTTCTGCTCGCCAGCCCCGCCAGCGGCGTCAACACGCGAAGCACCCAGTTCGCTCTACTGAATGCCATCGCGATCATGTCTTATACACTCGTCGATGGAACCGGTGTGCGCATCTCGGGCAATCCCGCCGCTTACACGACGTGGATGTTCGCGATCACCGCGCTGCCGATACTCGCGTGGACTGCCCTGCGTCGGCGCGACGCCATGCGAGGTTATCTGCGCGTTCGCGGGCACCTTGCCCTGGTGGGCGGCGCCTGCACGCTGGGCGCTTATACGCTGATCCTCTGGGCGATGACTCGCGCACCCATCGCCATGGTAGCGGCGCTGCGCGAGACGGCCATCCTGTTCGGCGCGGCGATTTCGGTCTTTGTCCTGAAGGAGCCGCGCAACTACGGGCGTTCCGCCGCCGCGCTCCTGATTTTCCTCGGCGTGATGACGCTCAAGCTGAGCTGAACGCGCTGCCGCCGGTTCGTCCAGACACGCTTTGCACGTGGCATTTGCAAGGCGTGGGTGAGCCGGCTCGAATCCCGCTCGCGAAGTATTCACAAAAATTCGATCGGTCGATACAATGGCGCCCCTCAAGCCCAGGTAGCGAAATTGGTAGACGCACTATCTTGAGGGGGGTAGCACCGCGAGGCGTGTGGGCCGGAAATTTCCAACTGAGCCTGGAACGGAATTTGGGCTAACCTCACCGCCATGCCCGGCCGTAACTCATCGGGTGCCCCTGCCGTTCCAGACATATCTGCATTCAACTCAGTAGTTGTACGAACGACTATGTTCAACCATCCATCAGCTTCGCAATTCCGCTACGAGCGTCTGGACCAGTTGCGCGGCAGGCAATTCGCGCACTAGCGGAGCCCCCTGGCCCGCCCATTGCGCTGCGAACTCATGGTTGCCAAGCTTGGCCGCAGCCGCATTCAATTGCTTGGCGGCGTCGTAGGCAACGGGATAAGGTGCCGGCGCCGGGCTTTCCGGCGATTCCCCGAAGGCGATCAGGCGATTAACCATTCCGCGTGCCGGACGCCCTGACAGCACCGAAGTCAACCGCGTCGTTGCGGCGCGTTCGCTCTTCAGGTTCGTGCGGTAGCTCGCATTGGCCGCCGATTCCGGGCACAAGATAAAGGCCGTACCGAGTTGCGCGGCAGCGGCACCGAGGTCCAGTGCGGCCCGGATCCCCTGGCCGTCCATGATGCCCCCCGCCGCAATCACGGGAAGTTTCGTCCGCTCCACCAGCAACCGTACCAGCACCGCCGTGCTCAGCCGTTCGTCCACCGCCTCCGGGTCGAACACGCCGCGGTGACCGCCCGCCTCTATCCCCTGTGCCACCACGGCGTCTACGCCAGCCTGCTCGACCAGTGCTGCCTCGCGCAGACTGGTGGCACTGGCCAAGGTCATGATGCCTGCTTCGCGCAACGCGCGGATAGCGTCTGCGGAAGGCAGCCCGAAGTGGAAGCTGACGACAGCCGGGCGCAGGTCGATCAGCAACTCGAATACCGCGGCATCCTCAAGAAATGTGCGGTAGATCTCATCGAGCACCGCTGGAGGCGCAATACCCGCCTCGGCAAATAACGGCGCCAGATGCCGTAGCCACGCTGCTTCCCGCTCCGCGTTACGTTGGGCTGGCAGATGGCAAAACACGTTCACATTGAAAGGCTCACGCGTGAGACTACGCGCTTCTTCGATCATCTTGCGGGCCTGATCCGCCGTACTCGCACCGATACCAAGGGAACCCAGTCCACCGGCGTTCGAGACTGCCGCCGCGAGCTGTGGCGTAGCGACGCCCGCCATTGGTGCCTGGATGATGGGAAACTCGATGCCGAGTCTTTTGAGGAAAGGATGTAGCGAGCTCATGGCGACTCCTGACTCCTGTTCTGCAGGGGGGTTGAACAGCAACGATGACAAATTCCCTAACTGAGAATAAACTTATTCTATCATTCATTTTTTGAGAATCACATGGATCGAGAGTCGCTCAATATCTTCTGCACGGTGGCAGCCGAATTGAGCATCACGCGTGCGGCAAGCCGTCTGGGCAGGGTTCAATCCAACGTAACCACGCGAATTCAGCAACTGGAAGCGGATGTGGGTGTGGAACTGTTCGTGCGCACCGGTAAGCGGCTCAGCCTGTCGACTGCTGGCGAGCGCTTCCTCGACTACGCACAACGGATGCTGGCACTGGAGGAAGAGGCACGGCATGTCGTCACGGGCGGCCTGGACGGCGGTATATTGCGTATGGGGTGCATGGAAAGCACCGCCGCCAGCCGGCTCCCCACCGTGCTTGCTGCCTATCATGGCCGCTACCCGGACACGCAGCTTGAAGTCAGCACGGGGCCATCAAGGTTGCTGCTCGAGCAGGTTCGCACCGGCAGGCTGGATTGCGCATTCCTTGCGTTACCGCCCGCTACGGAGGATTCCTTACTAGACGACCTGGAACTGATTGCTGAAAAAGCATGGCATGAAGAATTGCTGTTGCTCGCGCCGACCAGCGAATCTCGCGCACGCAGCGCCCGGGCTCTCAGGACGCGTTCACTGGCGGCATTCGCACAGGGATGCACGTACCGCGCCATTGCCGAAGAACTGCTCGGCATTCCGGATTCCCCGGACTGGAAAGTGCAGGAATTGGGCTCCTATCACGCCATGATTGCCTGCGTTGCAGCGGGCGCATGTGTCACCCTGCTACCCAAAAGTGTGCTGGAGCTGGCCAGGGTTCCGAAAGACCTCAAGAGATTGCCTGCAGGGCACGTCGACACGTGCCTGATCTGGCGTTCGGGCTATGACGTCCCGGCTTTCCGGAACTTGCTGAACCAGATGAAAAGAGTTTGAGCATGAGCGTCATCGCCGCGCCAGCCCCCACCCTGACTTCTTCAGGCTTGACCGCCGGCCTGAGCACGCAGCCACTTCGCTCTGTGCTCCAGCCGTTGCCGCCACTCCGGCGCAAGCCCGGGGACGACGGCCAGCTCGGCAAGATCGTCGATGGACGGACGGTGCGACATCTGAACCTGCCAGAACTGCTCAATGGAAAACCGCTGAGTCTGCCGTTCGAGGAGCCATATCTCGTCGCCCTCCTGCATTTTCCCCGGCTGCAGCACCCGGTAATACCAACCCGTAATCCTCGCCTGAGCGACAAACATCGACATCCGTTCCACGCCGAAACGGTGATTAATCTTCCAGCACGGGCTGCGCGGCTGCGACACCTGCAGGACCGCGGTGCCGAACCGAAATACGTCTCCGACGTGGACGCTCCGCTCGGTCATGTGCCGGGAGGAAATATTCTCGCCGAGGCTGCCCGGGACAAACAGGTCCACGCATTGCGGAAACGCTTCCGCCAGCCGCCCGTAGTTCTCTGCGGCGTACTGATGCACGGCCTTTTCTGGCCCACCGTGCACCCGGGGATCTCCGTGTTCGTCCCCCACAATACCCAGCTTCCCGACCCGTACAACCCCAGGAACGCGGCGTTTATAGATACCGGTGAGCTGACCTTCCGGCTCCAGGTTTTCCAGACCACCTGCGAAGAGTTGCTCAATGTTTGAAATCGTCAGCATCGCCAAATTATGTCCCGCTACGTATTTGCGCTACTGTGCCGTGCCGCCTCGACCCCGTAAAGCGATTGTGAGCGATGTTGACCATCACTCTTGATGATGAAAGGGTGCAGCCATGGAATTACGTCATTTGAAGATTTTCTGCGCGGTAGCCGAATATGGCAGCTTCACGGCCGCCTCGGACAAAGTGCATACCGTCCAGTCGAACATCACCATGCGGGTGAAAGAACTCGAATCCGAGTTGGGCCAGCAACTTTTCATCCGGCAAAAGACTGGCGTCGTTCTCACCTCGGCAGGACAGACCTTTCTCGGCTACGCGCGGCGGATACTGCAACTCGCCGACGAGAGCCGCAATGCGCTGCTTGATACGGCAACGCCTGGCGGGCATCTACGCCTCGGTTCGATGGAGACGACTGCGGCGACACGGCTGCCTCAGGTGCTGACCCGATACCGGGAAAAATACCCTCAGGTCCAACTATCCCTTGTCACGGGCACAACCGTGGAGTTGATCAAGGCCGTTGAAAACCACCGTCTCGATGGTGCCCTTGTCGGAGGGCTGCACCAGAATTCGGCGTTGCTGCAGGACGAGATTTTTCAGGAAGAGCTGGTTCTGGTGAGCAGCAGCGATTTCGATTCACTTGACGCGCTGATCCAGACGATGCCGCAGCAGACCGTCCTCGTTTTTCGTACCGGCTGTTTCTACCGGTCCACGCTTGAGCACTGGTTTCACGAGGTGGGTCTGGTGCCAGGTCAGGTCATGGAACTGGGCACGCTCGATGGCATCCTGTCGTGCGTATCCGCCGGAATGGGCGTCACCCTGTTGCCTGAATGTATCGCCGAGAGTTACGGCACACGACACGCGATACGCTTTCATCGGTTGCCGGAAGCCTTCTCCAACGTCAAGACCGTATTCATTCGCCGTGCCGATACGCTGACCACGCCGGCACTCAGCGCGTTTATCGATGTGGTTCGCGATCAGCCAGGCCGAATCGGCAGCGAGATGACTGGGAGTCCAATATCACCGAAGTCCTCCTTTGCAGAAGTGCGTCACTCGCTTGTGGAGTCGAATGACTGACCTGTCGGGCTTTAAATAAGAGTTTGCGCGTAACAAGGCGCCGGAACACATCGTATCTCGTGGGTCAAAGGTTCAACCGACTGCGACGTGCAAGGGCTCCCCCGGCTACCTGCGCGTTCGATCTCCCCGGCTTCCTGGGCGACCGCGTGCTCGGGAAGCCCAGCTACCAGCTCCGCAATCCGTTCCCCCGCCGGCGTGACGCGATGAATCTTCCCCACACCTTGTCCGGCATACAGCGAGAGCTTTTGCGCCATGCGCGGCTTGTCGATGATGCGGGCACCTCCGCCAATGAACCGTAGAAGGTTCCAGCGGTCGCGGTTGGGAATCACGCGATGCGGTGTGCCATATTTCCAGCCGAACGAGTAGCCCGTTCGGTATTCCGTATCGTCCACCGTTGCATCCACGATCTTCTGTTTGTACAGCGGATGTGCATTGGACTCCTCACTGGCGACGAAAGCCGTACCCACCAGCACGCCCGAGGCGCCCAGCTCCATCGCGACGCGCACATCGTCGCGAGTCGTGATGCCTCCCGCCGCCAGCACGGGCCGGTCCCGAGCAACATCGCATAGTGCCGGAAGCAACGACAGCAGTCCGATGGTACCGCGGTTGAGGTGCCCGCCGCATTCGCTGCCTTGTGCAACGATGATGTCCGCCCCTCGCTCGAGCGCCTGTCGCGCCAAGGCGACCGTGCCCACCTGTACCATGACAATCATGCCGGCGTCCTTCGCGCGCGGAATCATATCGGCGCTGTAATCCTCGGCGTAAAAGAGCGACAGCATTCTGGGCCTTTCCTGCAGAAGCACCTGAAACTGGGCCTCGAAGACCTCGGGACCGCCGAAGGAAGGAACCAGATTCACACCGAACGGGTGGTCCGTCAGCGCGCGGGTCTCCCTGATCCACTTGCGCAACGCGAGCGGAGCAAGTCGCAACCCGCCAAGCGTACCCATCCCTCCCGCCTCGCCCACCGCGGCAACCAGCTTCGGACCGGAGATCGCGGCCATGCCCGCGAGGAAGATGGGATAGCGCACACCACACAGCCGGGCGAGCGCGTTCCCAGGGTAATTCGTTTCGTAGCGGTTCATGGTGTCAAAGCTCCACTTGTTTGCCCAGCATCCGTTTGAGAGCGTCGTTCTTCAGGACGAGATGATTTTTGAGTGCGCCAAAGATATGCAGCGCAAGACCTGCCAGGAATGCCGTCGCACCAATCTTGAACAGGACTCCGAAAATACGATGCGCCTCTGCACTCGGTCCGAACGGTGCAGGAATCGCCCAGCCACCGGGCAGACCGATTGTTTCTCCGGCAGCACACTTCGTCAGCCACGCGGCGAGCGGCAGCAACACCATGGCCAGCGCAAGCGCCGCCGCGACTGACCGGCTCGCGATCACTTCAACGGGATTGGGAGCACCAAGAGGCAACGGATGATACGAGGTGATCCGCGCCCAAAACCGATAGACCGAGATAAAGAAGAGCATCGCACCCAGCAGGTTCTGCAAGTGCAGATACCCCTGCTTTTGCGCATCATCGCCGGACTGCGATAGCACAACGCCCAGACCCATGATCGAAAGTAGAAGTATCACCACGGCCCAGTGCATAACGATGGTGACCGGCGAAAATTTCAGGCCGTTATCTCTTAGCTGCATACGTCGTTCCTTTGTGTAAGTAGCACGGCACCCTGCCGATCGTCAAACTGGTTGCGCTCGCGCGCGGCCTCTTCGCCGTTATCCGTCACCGGGCCCGACCAGCGAAAGACGAAGGCAATGGTCATCGGCATGCCGTATAGAAGTCACTCATCGACCGGGTTCGGTTGGCGGCCCACCAGGTCATCACCAGCGTTGGCCCGGCGAACGGACAGGCCCGTCGACAGCCCTGTGCCAATAATCGGCCCCACGCCGACTGGCCAGCCGATACTCACCGCCTCGCAGCCCGGAAATCTGCCGGCCAGCCAATCAGGCGCAAACGCGGCGACGAGAATAACGGCGTAGCAGGGAATCAGGATTGCGGCCGTCGGCCCAACCACAAATCGCCTGCGTCGCTGGACCAGCGCCGCAAATAACGCGGGTGTCTCGAACCGCCGAGAGTTCGGTCGTCTCCATTCGATTGTCTCCGTCCACGAAAATCTTCTTGAATTCCGCCCCAGGTCATGTCGACGACCGGGGTCGCGCGGCCTTCCTCTGATCTGGACGATAGGACGGCCAATAGATCGCATCAAGTGATGATTGGTGATGGATATAATCGTTTTCAGTGAACTACGCATGGCACCGGACGGAAAAAGATGGCGTGCTCGCTGCCTTGGATGACTCACGATTTATTTCATTTCCCGTGAAGCAATCGCGGCCCCCTTACGAATGAAATCTCCACCCGGGAGTTAACTCATGACCCCACACGCCAACACCCCACTCCGCGTGCCAACGACCTACAGCACGGCCGATGTCAACGGTCTGCCCGTTTTCTACCGCGACGCAGGACCTCGCGACGCGCCGGTCATCCTGCTGCTGCACGGCTTTCCCTCGTCTTCGCGCATGTACGAACCGCTGATCCAACGCCTGTCGGATCGATACCGGCTCATCGCGCCGGATCTGCCGGGGTTCGGGCATTCCGGCGCGCCGGATCCGAAGCAGTTCCACTACACGTTCGATCACCTCGCCGAAGTGATCGTGAGTTTTATCGAACAATTTGGACTCCGACGCTATGCCTTGTTCGTTCAGGACTATGGGGGGCCGGTCGGGTTCCGTGTTGCCGAGGCGCTCCCCGATCGGATCGGAGCGTTGATCGTTCAGAATGCGGTGGCGCACGAGGAAGGACTCGGTCCGTTATGGGACACGCGACGGGCCTTCTGGCGGGATCGTGCCACTCATGAAGCAGCGCTGCGGGCGAATTTCTTCTCGTTCAATGCCACACGGCTGCGGCACGTCGGAAAGAGTCCGAATCCGGAGCGCTACGACCCGGACCTATGGACAGACGAACTCGCCTTCCTGGCGAGGCCCGGTCAGCAAGAAATTCAGACGGATCTTTTCTATGACTACCAGACCAATGTCGCGTCCTATCCGAAGTGGCAGGCATGGCTTCGTCAGCACAAGCCCGCGACGCTGGTAGTCTGGGGACGCTACGACCCCTCCTTCGAGGTAGCCGCGGCTCACGCCTACGCACGCGATGTGCCCGATGCGGAGGTCCATGAAGTGGAAGGCGGCCATTTCGCACTAGACGAAGCGGCAGACGAAATTGCGCGGTTGGCCCGCTCATTTATGGAGCGACGCGTTGGTTAGCACGTACCCGGCGGGCGTGCCCGAACGGTATCGTCCGGTTGCGTCGTCTTTATGATCAATCGGACCATCCTGATTGCCAGTTTCCGCCCTTCTTCCGGCGTAGCAGTGGTGAGCGAATTTCCAGGTATGAGGGTAGTATCCATGCTGTTTGCAGCACCGCGTTACCTTCGGAGAACGTAGTAGCTATCCGATATGCTTTTGCCAAAATCTATCCGGCTGCCTGGCCTCAGGATGGCGGTCTAACAGATCTGCAGGAACAGGCCAAGACAACATCGGCAAGAGGGAAAACAGCCAATCAATGCCTCATCGGGATATCAGTCATGCCCCTCATCCAAGGGCACAGCGCATTGCCGCGAGAATTCTTCGTGGCGTGGCGGCCCTCTTCGTCAGCGCCCTGGGGGGCATTCTGCCCGCTGCAGCATGCCCGATACCTCATGATGTCGTGGTCACGCAATCGGCCTGGATAGATCAGGACGGGCACCGGCTGGAGGTGGTCGCAGCCTCTCTTACCACCTTGAACGACGATGGGTCCCGTCTGGTGGTATTCGACGACCAATGCCACGTGCTGCTGAACGAGAAGGCGAATGGCCTCGAATCCCGGTTCGAGATCGACAAGTTGGGTCAAGCACCGATCCTTCAGTTCGTGACGATGCAAATGGCGGGTGATGGAACGAACTATGTCCACCGTCTTTTTCTATTGCACAACGGCCGTGTTCAAGGACCGATCCAGACAATCGAGACCACCGGCAAAGACGGGTTTTATCTCGGGCCATTCATAACGGCGCCTGGCGCGGGAATCGTGGTCTGGGCAGCCGACCCAGGTGCGGAATCCGAGGCAGAGGCCCATCCCTATATCGTCAGCCGGTGGCGTTGGAACGGCCATCGTCTGGCGCCGCCAACGCGATTCGAGACCCGGCGAAAATACAAAGCGTCGGACGATGTTGTGCCTCGCGCGAATGCCGTCGCTCAGGCCATGGACCTTCCCTACCGTGACCAGACCGGCGTGGCGCGATTCATGGATATCGACAGGCTCCTCAGTATCAAGGCCAGAATGGAAAATGCGGGAATTTTCTCGAACGAAACCTGGTAGTCGTGCCGGATTTCGGATCCGATATTTCAATCTGCTTTCGCCTTCCAAACCAACCCATGCCGGCCCGCTACAGCCCACTACAGAATGGCTACGTGCTGGGGATCCTCGGGGGCATACTTGATCTTTACCTTATCGCCAACCCGCGGCACGGCAATGCGGGAGACCAAAGTCTGGATGTTGACATCGTAAGGCGTGCCGTTCGCAGGACTGACGGTCATATGAATCAGGACTACGGGATTATCGTTGACCGTGGCCCCGGTATCCTGCACGGAGAGGATATCGGCAGTCCCATCCAGTCCGGTCTGAATCAGTTTCAGTCGCTCCTGGTGTCCCGCCATGGCCTTCTGGCCCATATCCATGACATCGTTCATTTTGTCGACAAATCCTTTGCCCATAAAAGTCTTTGTCACGAGGCCTGTTAATCCGGAGTTCAGAGACTTCTTGTGATCTTCTATCGCACCTACGGGGTCTGTCTCCGCTTTCTTTATTGCGTCCTGGATTTTCTTACCAATGCCGAACATGTTGTGCTCCTCTTCCAGTGGTCCTTGATAGAGTGCAGGCTACAACCGTATTGAAGCATCGTCGATTACATTGCCGGCCAGCAAAATGACATTGCGGGCGGATGCTCCGGGGAATCATTCTACACACTTGAGATTAACGCAGTCGAATCCGTCGGTAACGGATATAACCCCACACTGTCACTAAAAAGCCTTAATAAAATGACGTCTGGGGCTGCTGACTTTCGGTCGTTCCCGCGAATCCCGCCCGCAGTCATCCTGGTGGGTGGCAAGCGCGAAAGACCACTCTGGCAACCTCCGCCCGACTTCTCACTGGTGCCTATAATCGTAGCGGAGCGCAGTGTGCGAGCGCACCGGTTTTGAAGTCTCGACATGGCGGGAGGGCTGATGGGCCGGCAGGCAACCGTCTGCCATTCCGCTACCCGGACACTTGAAAGCAAAAGCGAGTGTATGGACAACGGATCCGCGATCGACGATCGTCCTGAGCCGATTTACCGACGCGAGACTATTCTCGTCGAGGTAGACAATCCGGCTGACGTTACGGAGGCCGAAGCGTGGCTTGAAGCTGCGGCCGATCGCCTGTTTTTCGTTTCGGAGCAGAAAGGATGTGGCTGCTGCGTTCTGAGCTGGGACATCGAGGGACCAGCCGAATTGCTCGACACGCTGCCCGATGCCTTCAGGTGCGATAGTGGCTGGACGAGGCGAGAGGACCAGCCACAACCGGCACCGGGATTATTGCGCCGGTGGCAGAGCAGCCGTATCTATCAAGGCCATGCGTTGTCCGCGCTGCTCCTGATCGGGGGAGTCGTTATGCTTCTGATGGACTTCTTTCGGTTTCTCCTGCGTTAGCTTGTTGGAATGCGGCTGCGGCGTTGGCCGCATCAAACGGTCGGCCCGACCGGGTCGTCGCACCGCGAACGGGTACTGTTGAAGAATCTCTCAACGGCGCCAGGGCGAAGCGAGTCACGACGACGCAGATGGAGCCCGAGATCGCAAACGCGGCTCCTTTTTCAAAACCGGTCTGCCTCAGTTCGTACTGTCGTCCACCTGACATCCTGCCGATTGCAACGCTGCGTGGGCGGCTTGCGCCGCCTGCCGGAAAGGCGGATTATCCGGCGCAAAGCCGGCTTTCTGGTCGGCCTGGTCAGCCGCAACGGCGAGTGCTTCGCAACGCAGCCGGTTGCTCCATGGGCTCCCGTCGTCGCTGACGATCACGAAATCAGCCGGATAGCCGCGCAGATATCGGACCGAGAAGACGTCGCCGCTATCGGGATAGCGCGTGGCGTTGTGCGGTGGATAGACGTTGAAGTCATCGCTCCGGAAACTGCCCTCGACGACGGCGCCGTCTGCGGGTCGAATCAGAACGTGATAGCCGACGACCGCCTGATCGTTGTAGATGTCGTTGGTCGGGAATGTCCCGGTGACGGTCGCCGGCGCCTGATTGCCGAAGCGATAAATGAGCGCCACCCCCCAATCCGGGCCAAAGATCACGTTCAGAATCGCGTAGCCGAAGATGAGGGGCACCAGCCACAGGATCGCAAGACGACGCAGGCGGATCGCGACGACGCCTATGAGGATCGAAACCACGATGGCGACCGGCACGAATTCGAAACGCCAGTGCGTGAGTTGCCACATCACGTGCACGACCGGCACGAAGATCGCACTGTTTGCCGGAAGGTGGCGCTCCGGGGGACGCCAGGCATTGGCTGCAATGGCCGGTGACGGAGTTGAGGCGACGGCCCCTGGCGGTTCCGGCGGCGCCAGCAATCGCGCGCCGGCACCGGCCAGCGTCAACGCTTCGAACCGCGCATTCCAGTCCGGATCCCGCACAAGGGACTGCGGCACCGTCGCGCGGGCGACAGCAATTTCCAGGCCATGGCGTGCCGCCATCGCACCGGGCGAGAGTTGGATGACTTCGTCGTCGGCATTACCGGTTTGGGCATGGGGTGCGTGCGCAGCGATGCCGAAGCCGCGCAACTCGGTCCGAGCCCGTGCCACGCTCGCAAAATGATAGAGATCGAGCGTAAGCGCCGCATCGGGTGCCGAGCCGTCCGACGCACCGGCTTTCAGGGCGGACCAGACACAGGTGAGCTTGCCGGCTTCGACATTGCTCGAATCGACCGAGAAGATACCGTCGCCGGGGGACGCAATCAGCGCATATACGTCGCGGCTCTGCACGTGCCCGCACAGATCGCCGGCGGGGATAACCGGTTCGGGAGATACCTTCGCTGCGGTCGCCGGGCCAGCAAGAGCCAGGCACAGGGTTGCCGAAATGATGGCAGCAGCGAGGTATCGACTGACGCCCTTTTGCACGATAGCTCCTCATCCGTCCTGTCGACACGGATGATATCCTCCCGGAGACTCTGTTGCAGCAAGATAGTCCGCTACGATGTGATGCCAGGAACCGTACGAACGACCGACAGCTCGCCGAAGATGTTGCACTACGACCTCATAACATAAGCAGTGCTTCTCATATCAGCTCGCGAGGATCCGGTTCAGATACGCTCCGGCTCCTTCGATCACCTCGATCGCGGCGGGCAGCACACCCGCCATCTCGACGAAGCCGTGCACCATGCCAGGCACTTCGATGTAATTCACCCGAACGCCGGCCGCCCGCAATGCGTCGCAATAGAGCCGGCCGTCGTCGCGCAACACGTCGCATTCCGCCGTGACGATGAGCGCCGGCGGCAAATCGTGCAGATCCGGCTCCCGCAACGGCGACAACCGCGTGTCACAGGTATCGAATCCGTCGGCGAACGGACTGGATAGCACCTGCATCAATTCCAGTGTCAGCGGCGGTACCGACCCGTTCTCAAACCGCGAAGGAAAGTCTTGCGCCGCCGGTGACAAATCCGTGGACGGGTAAAACATCACCTGCGCCCGCAGGAGCACCTCGCCGCGCAGTCGCTGGCACGCCACCGCCGCCATGCTGCCTCCCGCACTGTCGCCGGCCACGGCAATCCGCGCAGGGTCGAGCCCAAGCGCCTGCGCATGGTTCGCCACCCAGCGAATCGCCGCCAGTACGTCTTCCGGTCCGGCCGGCGCGGGATGTTCCGGCGCCAGGCGATACCCGACACCGACCACCGCGCAGCCGGCCGCGTGGACGAGGCGCCGGCAAATCTTGTCGTGGCTGTCCAGATCACCCAGGGTCCAGCCGCCACCGTGCAGATAAACGGTTACGCCATGCGGCCCGGCCCCCGTCTGATCCGGCAGGTACAAGCGTAACGGGATCGGCCCCGCCGGTCCTTCCGCCTGCAGCTCGCGGACTTCTCGCAGCGGCAAGGATTCGCCGCCCAGTCCGGCGCCGATCTGCTGGTAGGCCAGACGGCGCTGCGCGAGAGGCAGCGATTCGAGGGGCGGCGCGCCGCTGGCGGCAATTGCCGCCAGCAACTCGCGCACGTCGGGCGCTAAACGGAGTGGATTGAAGGGTGCGCTCCGCATGGACTGTCTCCTGTCGTCGAAATTTCGATCTGTAAAAAATAATTTCCCTGGCAATGCGAATTTTTTTGTCCTGTCGTTCAGAAACGCGTCTGCATGCCAATCCGGCCGACGAATTGCGATGCGCTGCTCGACGCAACCATGACGTCGTCGATCAGCGCCGTCGCACCCTCGTTCGTGCGTTGATAGACACCTGCCACATAAACGCTGGTTCGCTTCGAGAGCGTATAAGTCAGCATGGCGGTCAGTTGATGCGCATGGTTGTTGTCGACGACGTCGTTGCCCTTCATGTACATATACGCGCCGCTCAACGCCCACTGCGGCGCCATCTGCCACAAGCCGCCCAGTTCGGTCTGCCAGACCTCGGCGCCATTCAGCTCGTTGCGCACGGCCGTGTAGAGCGCCGTCGCGGTCACGAAGCCCATGCGATAACGGGCGCCGACACCCCAGTTGCGCACGCTGTCCTGTACGCCGCCCACGTCGGTTTTCACTTCGGTATAAGCCGCATTTGCCCCGAACCCGCCGTTCAGGTAGTTGATGCCCGCGCTCATTGAGCTATCCGAACCAAACGATCCCGGCACGCCGCCAAAGCCGTACATCGCCCCTGCGGAAAAGCCGTAAAAGTTGGAGCTGAGGTACTTCACCGAGTTGCTGACGGCGACGCCCGCCATGCGGTCCCAGTCGAATGCGCCCGTGGGGTTGTCCGGGAGCGCAAGCTTCGCAAACGGTCCATTCGGAAAGTCGTAGATACCCAGCGCGTAGATGGAGCCGTCGTCCAGGAACAGCGAGTCGAACATGAAATCGAACTGGTTGCCGAACGTCAGGCGGCCCCAGCGATCATCGTCGAGACCGACGAGCGCGGTGCGGCTGAAGAGGCTCTCGTCCGGCATGAACGAGCCCGTGGCCATCTCGAACTGGTCCGTGAGTTCGAAGACCGCATGCACGCCGCCGCCCAGATCTTCCTTGCCGCTGAAGGTCAGCAGGTTCGGCACGGCGACGCCGTCGTCGAACTTGAAGACGTGACCACCGGCCTCATTGCTGACATAAGACACACCGGCATCCAGCAGGCCGCTGACCGTAACGCTGCTTTGTGCATAGGCGTGGCACGCAAACAACAGACTCGCGGCAACGCAAATGGCTTGACTTCTCATTGACTATCTCCAGGATCGAATAGGTGTTTCGCTACATGACGCCGTCACCGGCGCGCGACTGGCAGGCCAGCACGAAGGCACGGGACGAGCGCCGCCCGCTGGCGCAACGGCCAGCCGGGCTGACAAGGGGTTCAGGTATCGGCAATCTGCCCGCGCGGCGGGCAATGCATGCAGAGGAAGCGACTCGGCGGGCAACGCCTCAGGCAATGTCCTCGGGGATGCCCATCGAGGCGGGCGACGCGGCGGCGCCGCGACGGCGCGGGGAGGTCTCGACGAGGAACAGCGAGACGACGCCGCCGGCGACCAGGCCGCCGAGCGCGAAAGTCAGCGTGGAGGCCAGACCGAAGTGCTGGGCGACGAAGCCGGCTACCGCAGGCGCCAGGCCGCCGCCGAAGATTTCTCCGGCGCCCGACACGAAGCCGACGGAAGACGCCACGAGGCCCGCGGGCGCCGCTTCGGTCGCGATCGGACCGCTCAGGACGCCGAGCAGACCCAGCGCGAACACCGCAACGCCGAACAGCAACACGAACAGCCGTTGCGGATCCGCTCCCGTACCGGCGAACAGATACAGCAGCGCCGCTGCGCCGGCGAACGCGATCAGTGCGGCATTGCGCCGGCCGATGAAATCCGACACGCCGGCCACACCGAACGAGCCCACGAAACCGCCAAAGCCGATCGCCGAGACGACGAACCCCATTTCCTGGGTATCGAGATGCAGCACCTCGACGAGATAGGTCGGCACCATCGCGCTGACCACGAAAATGCCTGTCATCGCGCACAGTATCGCGAGTGTCGCAAGCCACACGTTGCGGCTGCCAAACAGCGCGCTCCAGCGCGGACGCCCTGCGGTCGCCGGTGAAGCGGGCAACTCGCTGCGCGGCTTGTCGCGCAGCGTACGGGCAATCAGCCACGCGACGATCAGGCCCGGCACGGCGGAAACGGTAAACACCCAATGCCAGGACGGCAGGACGCGCAGCAGTTGCGTCGCCAGAATCGGCGCAAACCCGAGACCCAGCAGCGAGAACATGCTCAGTTGCAACCCCTGGTTGAACCCGCGCCGGGACGGCAGCGAGGCCTCGCCGGTCGCGGCGACGCTGGCCGGCGTAAATGCCCCTTCCGCCACCCCCATCACCGCCCGGATCAGCATCAGGCTCGCGAAGCCGGTGGCAAGGCCGGACAGGCTGGACAGCAGCGAAAACGCGACCATCGTGACCACTAGAATGCGCTTGCGGCCGATCCGGTCGGACACCGGCCCCATCGCCATCGCCCACACTCCCCAGGCGACGCTCAGGATACCGATCAGGCTGCCGAGCTGCTGAAAATTCAGGTTCAGGTCGCGCATCATGTGCGGAAACAAGGGGGCGACGATCCAGCGGTCCAGCCCGACCAGGCCGAAGCCCAGCCCCAGCAGAATCAGTGTTTTTATTTCGTATACCGAATCATGTTTCCCGTTACTTCCTGAATCGTGGGGCGACGAAGCATGCATGTGTTGTCTCCTGGCGGTTCCTGGCGATTTCTGGTGATGGGTCTCGGAATTTTAATTATCTTGTATATTTGTTATATATGATAAGTTGTTTACGCGGAAACGCAAGAATCCCGGTTTAGGGGAAAACGCTGAATGCGCGGCAGCGCCGGCACAACCCACGTCAAACCTCTCGCCGCCTTGAGGACGGCTATCGATCGTCACATGCTATGATTTCCCGGAACCGCCTTACCGCTTTGCTCTCCTGACATGCCGACCAAGCCCGCTACCCATAACATCAATGACGAAGCCTCCGGTCTGGTCGATCAGTCGGAGCTGCTGGGTCTTCTCGGATACAACGTTCGGCGAGCCTATCTCGTAGTCCAGACACATTTCGACGCCCAGATAGAGAAACTCGACTTGCGGCAGGCCGATTTTGCGGTCCTGTCGATGCTGCGGCACAACCCGGGAACGAACCAGAAGGCACTGGCCGAAGCCCTGGCCATCGCGCCGCCCAATCTGGCGACGTTGCTGGACCGGCTGGAGTCGAACGGGCTGCTCACGCGACAGCGCAGCACGGACGACAAACGCATCCAGCTGGTCTCGCTCACGCCGCAAGGCATCAAACTCCACACGCAAGCCTTGAAGGCCGCGCAGAAAGCCGATGAAGCCGCGGTTCATCGGCTCTCCGGGGCCGAGCGGGAACAACTGCGGCACCTTCTTTCAAGAATCTTCGCCGGCTGAGCGGTCCGGCGGGGACGGTGTTCCGCCCCGCCGGATCAGAACGGTCAGCCGACCTGCCGTGGCGCCTCGATCAGCATCAGCGCGTCGAGCGCCAGCACTCCCTGCCCGCTGGGGTAGACGACGACCGGATTCAGGTCGATCTCCCGAATGTCCGGTTCCGACTGCAGCAACGCACCTAGACGCACGACCACCTCCGCGAGCGCTTCGACATCCAGCGCGGGCGTACCGCGATAGCCGTGCAACAGCGGCGCGCCTTTGAGCCGGCCGATCTCGCGCACCACCGCGTCTCTGGAAAGATCGTGAGGCAGCAACCGGACATCGCGCGTCACCTCGGCTGTCACGCCACCAAAACCAACGAGGATGACGGGTCCCCACTGGGGATCGTGGCGCGCACCAACGATCATCTCCAGACCGCGCGCGCCCATCGCCTCGATCAGTACGCCGTCGAGCATCGTTGCCGGCGCGTGCCGCTGGATGTTGCGGTCTAGCTGCGTCCACGCGGCCTGTAGCGACCCGGGCCCGTCGACGCCGAGCATCACGCCGCCCACGTCGCTCTTGTGGCTCAATTCGGCCGCCTGCGCCTTGAGCGCAACCGGATAACCCAGGCGCTCCGCGATCTTCAGCGCCGAATCGAGACCGGTGGCAAGCTCGCCGCGAGCGAACGGAATACCGAGCGGCGCGAGCACGCGCTTCGCGCGGTATTCGGGCACGACGCCGCTTTGGCGCGGCACATCGGCGGCAACCGGCTCGAACGCGGCTTCGGAAAAGTCCCGGGTACGAGAATCGCTGAGCCGCGCGATGGCCCGCAGGGCGCGTTCCGTGCCCGGAAAATACGGAATGCCCAGCTCGCGCATTTGCTCGATGTACTCGGGCGGCACGATGGCACCTTCATCGAGCCCCGCGCAGATCACCGGCTTTTGCGGATGCAGTTCCCGAACCGCGCGCAGCACCGGCGGCATCTTGATCGCGCACGTGACCGGATCCGTCTGGATCAGGCCGACGACAATGGCCGAAAACCGTTCGTCGTCGAATAGCGCGGACAGCGTACGGTAGTACAACTCAGGATCGACGAGCCCCTGGGCGGTCAGATCGAGCGGATTGGAAACCGCGACGAACGGCGGCATGGCTGCGCGTAGCGCGGACGCATTGCCGTCGTCGACGGCGGGCAGTTCCAGACCGAGCTCCTCGCAGATATCGAGGCACAGCGCCTTGAACGCGCCGGACTCGCCGAGGATCGCGGTTCCGCGTGCGGGCAGGCGCGCGCAGCGCAGGCCGATCTCGGCGATATCGCCCAGCTCTTCCAGGCTCTGCGCCATCACGACGCCGGCCCGTTCGACCTTGGTGCGCATCACCGCGTAATCGCCCGCCATCGCGCCCGTGTGCGTCGCCGCCGAAGCGCGCGCCGCAGCGCTCTTGCCGGGATGCAGCAGCACCAGCAGCTTGCCCGCGCGGCGCGCACGCCGCGCGGCATCCAGCAGCCGGCGCGGCTGCCGGAACTGCTCGGCGATCATCGCAACGACGCGCGTGCCGGGATCGTCGAGCAGAAACTCCAGGTAATCCTCAAGATGGCTGGCTGCCTCGTTGCCTGTCGATACCGCGTACGAGAGCGGGAGATGGCGGCTCGTCAGCGTGGTGTTGAGCACGGCCATCATCGCCCCGCTCTGCGACAGAATGCCGATGGCCGGCTGGGCGCGGCTGCGCTGCGCCTGAACCTCGCTCACGCTGGTTTCGATGAAGGTCAGCGGCACGCGGTCGCGATAATTGATGCAACCGAGGCAATTCGGCCCTTCGACAATCATGCCGGTTTCGGCGGCGATCCTCGCGATCTCGCGCTGCTGCGCGATGCCCTCCGGGCCCGCCTCCGCAAAGCCAGCCGAAAAGATCACCACGGCCCCCACGTTACGCGAGGCGAGCTGCCGCACGGCGTCGAGCACCGCCGGCTGCGGGATCGCCAGCACAGCGACGTCCACGCCCGACGGCAACTGCTCGATCGATTTCACGCATGGCCGGCCATGGATCTCGTCGCGCTTTGGATTGACGAGGTAGATTTGCCCGCCGTATTCGTTGCGTTCGAGATTGGCCAGCACCGACGCGCCGAGCGCGCCCGGTGTCGGCGAAGCGCCGACGATGGCGATCGACGCCGGCCGCAGCAGACGTGTCACGGTTTCGCCACGCACTCCGGGCCGCACACCGGCATGGGTCGCGGATTGGATCCTGTTCATGTTAACGGGCTCCTGCGGTCAGGCACGCTTCCGGGTCACATCATAGGCGCCAAGGCCGGGCTTGTAGATTTTGTCGTCGAGGAACTGCCGGAGGCCCTCCTTGCGGCCATCGTCGTCGAAGCTGTTGGCCGCCTCCTGGGCACGCACGAGGAAGTCCTCGGCATTATCGTAAGTCATCTCGCGCACCCGGCGAATCGCATCCTTGGTAGCCTTCAGGGCGACCGGATTCTTCTGGAGCAGCGCCTGCGCCACTTCGACGACGCGTGCCCGCAACTGCGCGGCGGGCACTGCCTCGTTGACGAGCCCCCATTCCTCGGCTTTGCGGCCGTCGATGTTCTCGCCCAGCATCGCGTGATACATCGCGCGGCGGAACGACAGCAGTTCTGCGGCGACCTTCGACGCACCGCCGCCCGGCAGAATGCCCCAATTGATTTCCGACAGGCCGAAACGTGCCTCTTCGGCACAGAAGGCGAGATCGCAGGCAAAGAGCGGACCATAGCCGCCGCCGAAGCACCAGCCGTTGATCATCGCGACGGTGGGCTTCTGATACCAGCGCAGGCGCCGCCACCAGCCGTAGCTCTCACGCTGAGCCTTGCGCGTGCCTCGCAGACCTTGCGCTTCCGTGTCGCGGAAATACTCCTGGAGGTCCATGCCGGCCGTCCACGCCGTCCCCTCGCCGGTCAGCACGAGCACGCCCACGTCCGGATGGAACTCCAGCTCGTCGAGCACCTGCATCATGCGCCGGTTCAGCGCCGGGCTCATGGCATTGCGTTTTTCCGGACGGTTGAACTTCACCCACGCGATACCGTCCTCGATGCTGAAAGTCACGGTTTGCTCTTCTGCCTGACTGCTCATTTCGTATACCTTATTGATAATTGAAGACATTGGCCGCGGCGCCCTCCCAGGGGGCGCCCTCGCCGCGGCTCAGAACGGATACTGCGGCACCGCGTCCTTGATCGTTACCCACTGCCAGTGCGTGTATTGCTCCCAGTCGGCAGGGCCGCCGACGCTGGTGCCGTTGCCCGAAGCGCCGGTTCCGCCGAAGGGATTGATGACCTCGTCGGCCACGGTCTGGTCGTTGATGTGCAGCAGGCCCGTATGCAGCCGCTCGCCAATTGCCATGGCGCGCCCCACCGAGGCCGAGATCACGCCCGCCGACAGGCCGTATTCGGTGCGATTGGCAAGTTCGATTGCCTCCTCGTCGGTGTCGAACGGAATCACGCTCGCGACAGGCCCGAAAATTTCTTCGTCGAACGCGCGCATGCCCGGCTTCACGTTGGACAGCACGGTCGGCGAGTAGAACAGCCCCTCGTGCGTCCCGCCCGCCTCCACGACGGCGCCGGCCGCGACCGACGCGCCCACGATATCGACCACGTTCTGCAGTTGCCGCTGGTCGATGATGGGCCCGAGCGCGACCTGCGCCACGGCGGGATCGCCCACCGGCAGATGGCGTGCCTTGTCGGCAAGACGGCGCGTGAGTTCGCCCGCAATGCTGCGATGGGCGAGCACGCGGCCCGTCGCCATGCAGATTTGACCCTGGTGGAACCAGGCGCCGAATGCAATGGCCGAGGCCGCCTTGTCGAGATCGGCATCCTCCAGCACGATCAGCGAATTCTTGCCGCCGAGCTCCAGCGAAACCTTCTTCAAATGGCGCCCCGCCAGCTCGCCGATCTTGCGGCCGGCTGCCGTCGAACCGGTAAACGCGAGCATCGGCACGCCGGGGGCTTCGACCAGCGCCTGCCCGACGTCCGCGCCGCCCGGCAGCACGTGCAGCAGTCCTTTGGGCAAGCCCGCGGCCGCCAGCACCTCGGCGATCACGAATCCGCCCGCATAGGGCGTGCGCGGATCCGGCTTGATCACCACCGCATTGCCGACCGCCAGCGCGGGCGCGACCGAGCGCAGCGACAGCACGAGGGGGAAATTGAACGGCGAGATCACGCCGATCACGCCCAGCGGCAACTGGCGCGCGATGCTCAGGCGCCCCGGCTGGCCCGGCAGCACCCGTCCGTTGGCTTCCAGCGGCATTGCCGCCGCGCGCTGCAGCAACACGATCGCTTCGCGCACCTCATGCTCGCCCTTCGCCAGGATGGCGCCGGTCTCGCGCGCGATGAGCGCCGCCGCAGCGCCTGCCCGCTCCTGCAACAGCGCCGCGGCGCGATGGAACACCGCTGCCCGCTCGCGCGGCGGCGTGGCGGCCCACGCGCGCTGCGCCGCGCGGGCCGACTTCACGGCGACTGCGACGTCCTCCGGCGTGGCCTTGCCGACCTGATGCAACGGCCGGCCGGAAGCCGGTTCGATGACGTCCAGCACGCCGGGAACGCCAACCCAGTCGCCGTTAAAAATCTTGCCCTGCCACGTGTCCGCGTTGGCAAGCGGAAAGCCTGACGGATTGCTCATGACGCATGTCTCCAGTAGGTATTGATCAGGTATGCTTAGATTGCCGTGGCGGCCAGGCCGCCGTCGACGGGCAGATTGATGCCGTTGATCCAGCGTGCAGCGCCGGAGGCAAGAAACACGATGGCTTCGGCAACTTCGTCCGCGTAGGCGGGGCGCTTCATCTTCGCGGCGTCGGCTTCCACGCGCTCGGGTCCGAGCATCGTCACGAAATCGCCCAGAATCGGCGTAAAGACCGGGCCCGGCGCGACGCTGTTGACGCGCACCGAATGCTTTGCGAACCAGTCCTGCGAGCGGCGTGCGCTCCACACGATCAGGGCTTCCTTGAAGTACTGGTAGCAGGTGGCCTGCGGTACGGGATGCGCGCCAAGCCACTGAGCGCCCGCCTCGAAACCGGCCGTATCGGCCAGCTCGCGGTGCAGTTCGAGCCGCTGCGGCCACTCCGCGCCCAGGATCGACGCGACGTTGATCACGCTGCCTCCCGGCACGATGCGCGGCATCAGCGCCTCGCTGAGATGGCGTAGACCCAGGTAGTTCACGCGCGCCACGAGATCCACCGGCGCCGTGCCGGGCACCCCCGCGATATTGGCCAGGGCATCGATGCGGTCCGGCAGGCGCGCGACCAGCGCATCGATCGCGGCCGGGTCCCCCAGATCGGCCTGGTGAAACGCGTCGAGCGTCATGTTCACCGGCTGACGATCCACGCCGATCACGCGAGCGCCGTGAAACCGGGCGAGGCGCGCCGTCTCTGCGCCAATGCCGGACGCCACGCCAGTGACGATCAGGGTCTTGCCGTTCAGGTTCATTGCAGTTGTCTCCTTGGTTCCGGTCGAATGCCGTCTGATAGTTTTATACCATAATAGTTACATCACATAACTATTTTTTTGAGATGCACTGCAGCATGAAAAGCGGATCGTGAACCGGGGTGGGGAAAGGAGAAATGGCGGTCCGGGCGGCCCGCGATGCGCGCGGGAGCCTGGCCGGCCGGATGGGTATGAGCGTTAGAAATCGAGAACCAGGACGGTTCAGTGTACCGTGCCGAAAAATGCCTGAGCGCCTTCGGCCGGCGTCAATCCGACGACGAAATAGCCCTCAAGGCGTTCGGCCTTCGACTGGTCGAGCAAGAACGGGGGCTGTATGAATCCCTTCAGCACGGAATGGTCGTACCACTGGCTCATCCATTCACGCAGTTTGACTTCGTACTGCGGCAGTACCGTTTCTATCGTCTTTTCATCCACGTGCGATCTCCCCACAGTTCGCTCCGTACGTCACGACAGGAACCCCGCTCAGGCGGCGTGCCGCGCCACGCTCATCGCCGGACGCGTGCCTTCCGGCGGAAAGACCTGCCACCCGCGTTCCGGGTGGTGAAAGAAAAACAGCCCGCAGGAACGACTCGCCCCCTGCATCTCCACACACACGCTGACGATCCGGCCTGAGCGGGAACGGTGCACCGCGATCACCCGAACCGTCTGTTTGCGCGTAGCGCCGAGCCATTTGCCGACTGCCATTCGTAACGACTGCCGTCCCGCCATCGCCGCTCTCCCAGAGTCCGTGCAGCCCATCGTAGGCGACGCGCGCGTGCGGCTCCATCGGCGCCGGCGGATAGTTCCTTAAGGAAACGCTGGTTCACGCGTCAGGATTTCCTTCACGCGGCGCGCACGGCAACCGCTCACTCGGTAACAAGACCGTGCCGGATCGCGTAGCGGATCACCTCGGCGTTGTTCGACAGACCCAGCTTCTGCATCAGCCGCATCTTGTGAGTACTGATGGTTTTGGCGCTGAGCGCACAGGCATCCGCGATTTCGTTGATGCTCTTTCCCGCCGCCATCATCTGCAGCACCTGAAACTCGCGGTCGGACAAAATCTCGTACGGTGCCACGTCGCCGGAATGTTTCTCGAACACCATCGCGTCGACGAGCTTCGGGTCGATGAAACGCCCGCCGTCCGCGAGTTTGCGGATTGCGGCAATCAGCACG
This sequence comes from Paraburkholderia sp. AV2, assembly GCF_054968425.1. Taxonomy (NCBI): domain Bacteria; kingdom Pseudomonadati; phylum Pseudomonadota; class Betaproteobacteria; order Burkholderiales; family Burkholderiaceae; genus Paraburkholderia; species Paraburkholderia sp. AV2. The sequence continues at coordinate 95,774 of NZ_JBANLK010000003.1, read as the reverse complement.
TCGGGATCGCTGTCTTTCGTCAGATAGCCGGTCGCCCCGGCCTTCAGCGCCCGCGACGCAACCTGCGCTTCGTTGTGAATGCTCAATACCAGCACGGGCAGCGCCGGCTTTTCGGATCGCACGCGGCGGATCAGGTCGATACCGCTGATGCCTGGCATCGTCATGTCGAGCAGCAGCAGATCGACCTCGCAACTGCGCAGCTTCTCGATCACTTCGGAGCCCTGCCCCGTCTCCCCGACCACGACGATGTCGGTCGTCGTGGCGATGATCTGCTTGAGCCCCCCGCGCACGATAGCGTGGTCGTCGGCGATGAGTATCCGGATCATAAGTTGTTGTGGTTGCCCTGCAAGCGCAATGCACGCAGTGTAGCGCAGCGAACAGCAGACCTCGCACCCGGCCTCCGTCGCTCCGGGTTGCCCGGATCCGGCTCACGCGGCGGGAGCGCCGATCCCGGGCGAAATCGCCGACGCATCGTCGACCAGCCGCCCGAGACATTCGCAAAGTTCGCCGAGCGTTGCCGATGTCTGCATGTCCAGCCAGTCCGAATGGTAGCGGCGCAGGTCCGTCACCGTTTCGTACAAGCGCCGCATCGCGCCCGCGCAGCGGTGCGGCATGGGCCAGCAGTGCATCAGGTAAGTCAGCGGCACCAGGCTGCGCGATTCGCACCAGGCATCGAACAGACGCAGGCATAGCGTCTCTACCTCGTCGACTCGCTCCTTGCGATCAAGCGGCCAGGAATCCATCTCGTCTCGCCTCATCCGATGCATGGTTCGTCCTGCTCCATCATGAACCCTGCGGACGTTCCGGACAGTCGGGTCTCGCTGCAAAAAATCAAAGGATGTCCTGAATTACGTGTCAGGAAATCCTGAACGCGCAACCCGGGCCCCAAAGCGTGCAGCCCTGTTCGCGTGGCACGCGCCTGCGATTCGTCGTACTTTTGCGAGGCGCGCACAAGGGCCGCGGAAAGCGAGCGGAAGCCGATTGCCGGATTGTCGGCGCCATTACGTCGCGCTATGCTTCGCGCATGCTCGCCTCCTGAATCCACCCACCCGTACGGGTTGCCGTGCCAGATCGTCCTTTGCTTCTCCGGGCGGCGCAGTAGAGGAAAACTGGCCGCCGCACGCCCGGATATCACCATGAACAGACGACAGATGCTCGCCCGCTGCATGGGCCTCGGCGCGTGTCTTGCGACGGCCCCCGCACTGAGGGCGATGCCCGTGCGCAGCGCTCCGGCGAAGATCGTGTTTCTGAATCCGGGCGAAGCCGCCGAAGGCGATACCGGCCCGCACTGGCAACTCGTGTCCCGCTTCATGGCCGCGACCGCCAGGCGTTTCGGCATGCAGCTCGAAGTGCTGTATGCCGAACGCGATCATCTGCTCATGCAGCGCCTCGCCGAATCGGTCGCGGCCCGGGCCGAGGCGCCTGACTACGTCGTGATCGTCAACGAAAAGATGGCCGCCCGGCAAATGCTGCAGACGCTGTCGCGCTCGCCCGCCAGGGTATTGCTCATCCACAACGACCTGACCGATGCCCAACGCGCCGAGATCGGCAACGAACGCGGCGCGATCCCGAACTGGATCGGCACGATCACCGCGGACGCGGAACGCGGCAGCTTCCGGCTCATGGATTACCTGTGCTCGGCAAACGGCAACCAACCGGCAAGGGTCATCGGCATCACCGGCGACCCAGCCACACCCGTTTCAGAGGAACGCGCAGCCGGCGTACAGGCCGCGCTGGCGCAGCGTCCCGCGGACCGTACCTGCCAGCTCGTGTACGGCGACTGGAGTTTCTCCGACGCCCGCCAGAAGGCACTCGTGCTGCTGTCGCGCTATCCCGATGCGAACATCATCTGGGCTGCTAACGATTCGATGACCCTGGGCGCGTTCAGCGCCGTACGGGAGCGACACGCCAGCGCGGTCGTCGGCGGTCTGGGCGCGCTGCCCGACGCGGTGGCATCCGTGCTTCGTGGCGAACTCGCCGCAATCGTCGCAGGGGACCAGTTCATCGGCGCGTGTGCGATGGTGCTGATCTACGACTATCATCATGGCGCGGACTTCGCACTGGCGGGCGGTCCGCGGCAGCGACTCGACTATCTGAAAGTCCTGTACGGCGACTCCGCCGCCCGGTACTACGAAATCGCGTTCGACCGTCGCGACGCCCCGGACTTCAGCGTCTTCTCGCGCTTGTCCCGCAGACATCCGGGAGCCTACGACTTCAATCTCGGCCCCCTGCTAACCAGGCGTTCTCCCACTGCATGATGTGGCCAGCCATCTTGCGCCCACGCTTTCCTCACAGCCTGCACGCCCAGTTGATGCTCTCGCTGCTGGTGCTCATCACGCTGGTGGCGGGCGGCTCGGCGTTCGTGGTGCTCAGACAGGCACAGGAACGCCGGCTCGTCGAGCTCGACGACCGTGCGAGCCGGATCGCCCATCTCTTTAGCCAATCGCTCGCGCAACCGCTGTGGAACGTCGACCGGGACGCGATCGTGCGCCAGTTGAACACGCTGAGACCGAATCCCGAAGTCGTCCGCCTCACGGTCACGGCAACCAGCTACGGCGTGCTCGCCGACGTGAGCAACGCGCCGGCGCCGCGGCCGGACGAGAGGGTGGTGCGGGTACGGCCCATCGAGTACCAGCCTCCCGTCGAGGCACCGCGTGAAACGATCGGCGAGGTGCGGGTGGAACTCACGAGGGCGGTGGCGGCACACGATCTCGTGGTCGCGCGCGAAGCCGTGCTCGCGACGCTTGCCCTCGTGCTCGCCTTGCTCTACATCGCGACCTTCCTGCTCATCAGGCACCTCGTGCGCGAGCCCATACGACGCCTCGAGGAAATGGTCGACCGGATTGCCGGCGGCGACCTCAATGCCCGGTGCGCGATCGAGTCGCGCGCCGAACTGGGTCGACTGGCGGCGCGCGTCAACGTCATGGCGGAACGGCTGCAGGCGTCCACTGCCTCGCTGAGGGAGAGCGAGATCAAGTACCGGAGCATCATCGAGAACTCGCTCGAAGGCATCTTCGTGCTCGATCGCGACGGCAGGCTCCATGACGCGAACCGGGCGATGGCCCGGTTGCTGGGCTATCGCGATGTCTCCCGCCTGCTGGACACACGGGCGGAGGACACGCAGCCGGCCTTGCTCGCGCAGCCGCTGACGGCCACGCAGGTCGGCCGCCTGTTCGAGACGCTGCACCTGACGGGCGAGATCGCCGGACTCGAAATACCGCTGACGCGCGCCGACGGCACGGCGGTATGGTGTCAGCTCAACGCGCGCGGGGTTGGCTGCGACGAGGCAGGTCCGCTACGGCTCGAAGGGCAACTGACCGACATCAGCGCGCGCCGACAGGCCATGGAAGATCTGACGCGTCATCGCGACCAGCTCGAACAGGAGGTACGCGAGCGCGTACGAACGGAGCTCGAACTGCGCGATTCGCGGGAAAAGCTGCGCCAGCTATCGGCCCACCAGGAATCGGTGCGCGAAGAAGAGCGCCGGCAGATCGCCATGACAATCCACGACGAACTGGGCCAGTTGCTGACCGCCATCAAGATGGATATATCGTTGCTGAAGCGCCTGCCGGTCCACGGTTCGGCATGGAAAGACAAGGCAGCCCAGATGAGCGAGCTCGTGGAGCGGACCATCGACATCGTGCGCAACATTGCGAGCCACCTGCGCCCCGCCGCGCTGAACTTCGGCCTGCTCTCCGCGCTGGAGTGGCTGGTTCAGGATTTCGCGCGCCATAATTCGACCACCTGTGCATTCCGGCTGGACGGCGCCGAACCCGCTCTGAACGACGACCGGGCCACGGCGGTATTCCGCATCGCCCAGGAAGCGCTCACCAATGTCAGCCGGCACGCGCAGGCGTCGCGCGTGGAGGTCGTGCTACGCACCGTCGGCCAGTTCGCCCTGGAGATCCGCGACGACGGCATCGGGTTCGACGTGGCAGGTGCGGCGGCGGGCGGCTCCTATGGCCTGCAGGGCATGAAAGAGCGCGCGCGAATGATCGGCGCGCAGTTGTCCATCGTCAGCGGCGGCAACGCGGGATCGACCGTTCGTCTGCAATTCGGCGAGAGCCTGCAGCCCGTCGTCCAGAGCGAGCCTGCCCGCGATTGACGCCAGGTTCAGCGACTATCGCACGCGGGAGCCAATGGGCTTCATCAACGACGGCGCGGTACTCGACTACTTCTCGATGATCACCACGGTCGGAACGCCGTTGACTGTCGCTGCGCAGGAACTGCGGATCGAATGCCTGTTTCCGCCGACGACGAAACCGAAACGCGGCACCTCGCCTTGCTCGATCTGGCCCGCGAATAATTCGACTTGCTGATTACCTGCCATGTAATTGGCAGACCTCGCGCCGCTCACTAACCTGTGCCTGTCGCTTGACCGATCTCAACGATACCTTCCACGCTCAAGGAAACATCATGGCTCACTTCCCCATCTATAGGCTCGACTCCGCACCCGAACAATCGAAGCCCGCGATGAACGGCCTCGCTCAGGCCTTCGGCATGGTGCCCAACATTGCCGGCGCCATCGCCGGCTCGCCGAAGCTGATCAATGGCCTTGTCGGCGTGTTCCAGCAGGTGCATGGCGGCAACTTCACCGAAGCTCAGGTCCAGGTGCTGCTGCTCACCAACGCGGTGACCAACGGCTCCGCGTGGCCGGTCGCCTTCCACTCGTTCCTCGCGCTCAAGGAAGGTCTGAGCGAGGCCGACGTGCAGGCGATCCGCGAACGCCGCTTCCCGCAGGACCTCAAGTTTGCGGCGCTGTCACGCCTCGCCCGCACGCTGATCGAAAAGCGCGGCCGCGTCGACGATCACGACATCGCTTCGTTTACCGAAGCAGGCTTCGACCCGGCGCGGGTGCTCGACGTCATCCTCGTGGTTGCCGCCTCGACAATGACGAACTACACCGCGAGCGTCGCCCGGTTGCCGCTGGAAGAGAGGTTCCAGCCCTACGCCTGGCAAGCCTGAGGCCGGAGCGTTGAGGGTCCGGCCGCCATCTATCCATTGGAGAATTCAAGTGCATAACCTTCGCAACAGGGCGCTCTTTCATCCCCGGATAGCAGCGGCCGCGGTCTATCTCGCCGAGGTCATGACGAGTGTCGACTCGAGTATCGGCGGCGCATTGATCGTGGTGGCCGGCGGGCTCGCGCTCCAGCTCTATCGCAAGTTCACGCGATGCCATTGCTGCGTCCCGTAGCGCGCCATTCCGGCGCCCGGTACCCCGGCATCCCCAACGTTTAACCCTTCGAGATCACGCTGCTCTTATTCAGTCATCCGAAGGAGACGCGCGTTGCATATCTTCGCAAACGCGGGCAACAATCCTCCCGCCTCGGGCGTCTCCCGAACCTGCCGGGCAAGCCGTAACGGGTCCTGTCCTTCTTTTCGCAGCGTGTCTTCGTAGGTCTCGATGTAGAAGCGCATGGCAGCCATTGGAAACTCGGGATGAAATTGCACGCCCCACGCGTTCTCCCCGACACGATAAGCCTGATGGGGATCGGCCTCCGATCCCGCCAGCAGGACGGCTTGTTCGGGTAAGCGCATGACAGACTGCCAATGAACCGACTGCGCAAAAAACTGCTGCGGTAATCCGGCAAACAGCGGGTCGTTATCGGAAATCGCGTGACGTCCCACCGATATCGTTCCAACCTCGGCCCCCTCGGGCCGTGCAGCCACACACCCGCCCAGTGCATCGGCCAGCAATTGATGCCCGTAGCGGACACCCAGCACGGGAAGCCCGGCGCCCACCGCCTGTCGCAGCCATAGTCGCAGACGCTCGCTCCACGGCTGTCGAGCCGTGACCATACACGCGGAGCCGGTCAGAATCACGCCGGCTAGCGCGGCCGGCTCGGGCAGCGCACCTTCGCCTCGCGCATTCCAGATCTGCACCGGCATACCGTGATCAATGACGGCCTGCTGAAACCAGTCCTCGAAATCTCCCGCCGCCGCAGATAGCTCGGGGAAAGTCGAATCGAGCTTGAATATGGCCAGCGGTCGAGTCGGCGAAGCAATCGCAGACATAAAAAATCCCTACCCATGAGAAGAACAAGCCAGGCGCCCGATACGTCACGTTGATCGGATCCGCGCCAGCCAGGAGCATCGCATTCTCCACGCCGAAAGGCCATGGCCGTTCTCTGTGAATTCCCTTGCAGGGTTAACGCTTATGGTGTTCCGTAACATGGTATACCAAAATGAAACCCGTGATCAACGTACGAAAGGAACGTGCCATGAGCCTGATTCGCAAATCCGTCCTCCACGTCGAGACCGTCTATGTAGACGGCGACAAAGCCGCCGCAAAGCCACTGAAGATGATTGGCGCGGCAGCGGTCATCAAGAACCCGTGGGCGGGCCGCGGCTACATCGAAGACCTTTCGCCGGAGATTCGCGCGCTCGCGCCGCAACTCAGCGAGTACCTGACGAAGCTCATCCTGGACGAAGCCGGTTCGGGCGAAGCGGTCGAGGCGTTTGGCAAGAGCGCCATCGTCGGCGTGGACGGCGAACTGGAGCATGCCTCGGCGCTGATCCATACGCTGCACTTCGGCAACACCTACCGTTCGGCCGTTGGCGCGAAGTCGTATCTGGCCTTCAACAACACGCGCGGCCCGGCGAATGCGCCCCTGCTCATCCCGATGATGGACAAGAACGACGAGGGCCGCCGCTCGCACTACCTGACGCTCCAGTTCGCCATTGCCGATGCGCCGGCGGCCGACGAACTGGTCGTCGCTATCGGCGGCGCGACCGGCGGCCGTCCGCATCACCGCATTGGCGACCGCTACAAAGATCTCGCAGAGCTCGGAAATGATGTCAAGAACCCTGCAGCTGTCAACTAATCGCGTTGCCCATTATCTCGAACAGGGCACCGGCGAGCCGCTGGTCCTGATTCACGGTGTCGGCATGCAGGCGCTCGCGTGGTATCCGCAGATCGACGAGCTCGCTTCCGGATTCCGCGTCATTTCGGTCGATATGCCGGGGCATGGCAAGAGCGGCGCACTCGAAGCGAATGCCGGGCTGCAGCAGTTCGTGGCCTGGGCGATCGAGTTCATCGAGGCGCTGGATCTCGGCCCGGTCAATCTGGCCGGCCACTCGATGGGCTCGCTGATTGCGGCAGGCGTTGCCGTTACGCGGCCCGATCTGGTCCAGCGCGTCGCGGTCCTGAACGGTGTATATCGCCGCACGGAGGAGGCGCGCGAAGCGGTGCTCCAGCGCGCCGCCGAACTGCGATCCGGAACCATTGACATCGATACGCCGCTCAAGCGCTGGTTCAATGCCGAGGAAGCACAACAGGCCGCGGCGCAGAAGGTCGAGTCCTGGCTAAAATCCGTCGATCTCGCGGGTTACGCCACGGCTTATACGGCTTTCGCAAAGGGCGATGAAATCTATGCCGATGGCTGGCACACGATTGCCTGCCCGGCTCTCGTTCTCACCGGCTCCGACGATCCGAATTCGACGCCGGAGATGGCAAGACAGATGGCCGCGGCAGCCAGCAACGGAACGGCGGTCGTGATCGAAAACGAGCGGCACATGGCAAACCTGACCGCACCCCACGAAGTCAATCTCGCCTTGCGCGCCTGGTTGCAGACCGAGCCGCGGGTCGAAACCATGAAGTCGGAAGCGTGACATGAGCCACGAGACAAAACTCAATACCCGCGAACTTCGCGACGCATTCGGCGCGTTCATGACGGGCGTCACGATCGTGACCACCGCGCGCGAAGACGGCAAGCCGCTCGGCTTCACCGCCAATTCGTTCACGTCGGTGTCGCTGGACCCCGCCTTGCTGCTGGTGAGCATCGCGAAAACGTCGGGCAACTATCCGACGTTTTCCACGACGCGGCACTTCGCCATCAATATCCTCGCGGAGGGCCAGAAGGATTTGTCCAATACCTTCGCGCGGCCCAGCGACGATCGCTTCGCCAATCTGGGCTGGCATCTGAGCGCGAATCACAACCCGCTCATCGACGACGTCAGCGCCTGGTTCGACTGCACCACGCACGCGGTGATCGACGCGGGCGACCACGCCCTGATCGTCGGCAAAGTCGAGGCGTTCCATTCCGCGGGCTACGCCGGCCTCGGTTATTACCGCGGCGGCTATTTCACGCCGGCGAAGGTGTCCGCCGAGGTCATCGCCGGGCCGAAAGTCATCGTCAGCGCGATCATCGCGCGCGACGACAAGGTGCTGCTGACCAAGACGGCGGACAACAAATGGAGCCTGCCTTCGAAGGAAATCGGCAAGGAAGGCGCGGACAAGGCGCTCGCCGAGCTTTTCAACACCTACCAGCCGCACGCTTCGGCAAGTTTCATCTATTCGGCGTACAACAACACCGAAACGCATTACCAGTACATTTCGTTTCTCTGCAGTGCACCGGATGAGTCCGCCGCCACGGGCGAATTCGTCAGCCTCGACGACATCGGGACAGACGGCTTCCAGGACGGCGCAGTGGCCAGCATGCTCGAACGCTACCGCAAGGAAAGCCAGTTGAAGAGCTACGGCATGTATTACGGCGATCACAGCAACGGCACGGTCCGCCCGCTTCTTTCCTGAAAGGTTACCCCATGCGTTTTTCGCTTTTCGTTCATATGGAGCGCGTCTCCGACCAGACCAGTCAAAAGCAGTTGTACGACGAAATGGTCGAGTTGTGCCAGATCGCGGACCGGGGCGGCATGCACGCCGTCTGGACCGGCGAGCACCACGGCATGAACTTCACGATCGCGCCCAATCCGTTCCTCAACCTCGCGGACCTCGCCAACAAGACGACGAACGTGAGGCTCGGCACCGGCACGGTCATCGCGCCGTTCTGGCACCCCATCAAGCTCGCGGGCGAAGCGGCGATGACCGACATCATCACCAACGGCCGCCTGGAGCTGGGCATCGCGCGGGGCGCTTATTCGTTCGAATACGAACGCTTGAGCCCCGGCCTCGACGCATGGGGCGCCGGGCAGAGAATGCGCGAACTCATTCCGGCAGTGAAAAAGCTATGGGAAGGCGACTATGCGCACGAAGGCGAGTTCTGGTCGTTCCCTTCGACGACCTCGTCTCCGCTGCCGCTCCAGCAGCCGCATCCCCCCATCTGGGTCGCGGCGCGCGACCCCAACAGCCATGAATTCGCCGTGTCCAATGGCTGCAACGTTCAGGTCACGCCGCTGCACTTCGGCGACGAAGAGGTCGAAAAGCTCGTGGGCCACTTCAACGCGGCGTGCGAGAAGTTCAGCGACATGCCGCGCCCGCAGATCATGTTGCTGCGCCATACCTACGTGGCGAGCAGCGAAGACGACGCGCAAGTGGCGGCCAATGAAGTGAACGTGTTCTACAACTACTTCGGCGCGTGGTTCAAGAACGAGCGTCCGGTCAGCCGCGGTCTCATCAAGACCTTGAGCCAGGAAGAGATCGACGCGCACCCGTTCTATACGCCGGAAGCCATGCGCAAGAACAACGTGATCGGCACGCCCGAAGAGGTGATCGCGCGCCTGAAGGCCTACGAGGCACTCGGATTCGACGAGTACTCCTTCTGGATCGACACCGGCATGAGCTTCGAGCGCAAGAAGGCTTCGCTCGAGCGCATGATCAACGACGTGATGCCTGCCTTTCAGTGAGGGCGTGATTCCATGAGTGTTCAATTTCAGCTGTATATCGACGGCCGGTTCGAACCCGGCGCCGCGACCTTCGGCAGCCTGAACCCGGCCACGGGCGAAGTCTGGGCGCAGATGCCCGAAGCCCGGACCGGCGAGGTCAACCGGGCCGTGGAAGCCGCCAGCCGCGCGCTGAGCGATCCCGCGTGGGCCGGCATCACCGCGTCGAGCCGGGGCAAACTGCTCTACAAGCTCGCCGACCTTGTCGAAAAGGCCGCGCCGCGACTCGCTGAAATTGAAACCCACGATACCGGCAAGATCATCCGCGAGACGTCCAGCCAGATCGCGTATGTTGCGGAGTACTACCGTTACTACGCCGGCATCGCCGACAAGATCCAGGGCAGCCACATTCCGGTCGACAAGCCGGACATGCAGGTCTGGCTCGAACGGCAACCGGTTGGCGTGGTGGCCGCGATCGTGCCGTGGAACAGCCAGTTGTTCCTTTCCGCGGTGAAGGTAGGGCCCGCGCTCGCCGCCGGTTGCACGGTGGTGCTGAAGGCCTCCGAGGAAGCGCCCGGCCCCTTGCTGGAGTTCGCGAGGCTCGTGCACGAGGCCGGCTTTCCGCCGGGCGTCGTCAACGTGATCACGGGCTTCGGCGCGGAATGCGGCGCGGTGCTCAGCGGCCATCCCAAAGTGGATAAGGTCGCCTTCACGGGCGGCCCGGAAACCGCGAAGCACATCGTCGCGAACACATCGAACAATCTCGCCCGGGTCTCGCTGGAACTGGGCGGCAAGTCGCCGTTCATCGTCTTCGCCGACGCGGATATCCAGAGCGCGGTGAATGCGCAGGTTGCGGCTATTTTCGCCGCAAGCGGTCAAAGCTGCGTCGCGGGATCGCGACTGCTGATCGAGGCCTCCATCAAGGACACATTCCTTGCATTGCTGGTCGAACGCGTTTCGCGCATTCGCGTGGGTTTGCCGAACGACATGGCGACGGAATACGGGCCGCTGTGTACCGAAAAGCAACTGCGCCACATCGAGTCCGTCGTCGCGCGTTCCGTGCAGCAGGGCGCCAGGGCGCTCGCCGGTGCGGAGAAGCTCGATCGGCCCGGGTACTATTACGCGCCCACGATTCTGGACTGCAGCGGCGTTGCGAACGCGGACAGCATCACGACCGAACTCTTTGGGCCGGTGCTTTCCGTGGACACGTTCGCCTCCGAACAGGAAGCGATCGAAAAGGCCAACAGCACGGCCTACGGTCTCGCTGCGGGTATTTTCACCACCAATCTCACGCGCGCGCACCGCGTCTCGAAGCGCGTTCGCTCCGGCATCGTCTGGATCAACACCTATCGGGCCGTATCGCCGCTCGTGCCGTTCGGCGGCTTCGGACGCTCCGGGCACGGCCGCGAAGGCGGATTCAGCGCCGCGCTGGAATATACGACGACGAAGTCGGTATGGCTTCGCACGTCGGACGATCCGATCAGCGACCCGTTCGTGATGCGCTGAGCGCACACCGGCGCGCGCCACTCACCCGCCGCATCGATTCAAAACCTGCGCCATGCCCTTACCGGGCATGGCGCGGCGTAGCCTGGCAATAAAGATGGAGACATGATGAACAACCCGTCGAACGATAACAGCGTTCTGACCATCGAAAGCAATTCGATCGAGTATGTTGCCCCGGAGAATCGGCACGGCAAACCGGTCGACCTCTTCACCCTGTGGTTTTGCACGAACGTCGCGCCATTGGCCGTGATTTCCGGCGCCACCTCGGTGTTGATCTTCCACCTGGATCTGGTGAGCGCCATTCTCGCCATTGCGGCCGGGCAGTTCTTCGGCGCGATCTTTCATGCCCTCACCTCCGCGCAGGGGCCGCTCGTCGGCGTGCCGCAGATGATTCAAAGCCGCGCGCAATTCGGCCGCTATGGGTCGTTGCTCGTGGTGGGCTTCACCACCTTGATTTATCTCGGCTTCTTCGTCTCGAACATCATTCTCGCGGGCAAGACGCTGCACGCTGCCGCGCCGCCGGTTCCCGTACCGCTGGCGACCGTGCTGGGCGCTCTCCTCGCGACGCTGGTCGGCGTGATCGGCTATCACTTCATCCATCGCTTCAACAAGATCGGCGCGTGGTTCATGGGCAGCGCGCTCGTGATCGGCATGCTGCTGATGGCGCCTAACCTCGACGCCCGCGCCTTCCAGCAAGGCCATTTCGAGCTTTCGAACTGGTTTGCCATGTTCGGACTGTGCGCGATCTGGCAAATCAGCTTCGCACCCTATACGTCCGATTACTCGCGCTATCTGCCGGTGTCCACCGGGTTCGGCAAGACCTTCGCCTTCACGTACTTCGGCACGTCGCTGGGAACGATCTTCGCGTTCGTCTTCGGCGTGGTCGCCGTGAGTACCGGTCACTCCACCGACGCGATGCAGGCCATCCGGACGCAGACAGGCCTGTTCGGCTACGTCCTGATCTTCCTTTTCCTCGTCAACATCATTGGCCATAACGGCATGAATCTGTATGGCGCGGTGCTGTCGTTCATCACCGCAGCGCAAACGTTCCGTCCCGAGTGGGTGCCTGGCCGGCGTGTTCGTATCGTCGTATCGACAGTCTTGCTGGTTGCGTCCACCGTGACCGCGCTGTGGGCGTCGAGCAACTTCATCGCCCTCTTTCTGAATGCGATTTTCGCGTTGCGCATCGTTCTCGCGCCCTGGATCGCCATCAATCTGGTCGACTTCTATCTCGTCAACCACCGGCGCTATCGGGTCGCCGAGATCATCGGCAACAACGGCGGCGTGTACGGTTCGTTCAATTTCAAGGCCATTGCGATTTACGTCTTCGGAATTGCGATTCAGGTTCCGTTCATGGAAGAGAGCTTCTTTCATGGCCCCTGGGCCTCAATGATGGGCGGCGCCGATGTCTCGTGGATGGTCGGCCTCGTCGCAACAGCACTTGCCTACTACCTGCTCGCGCCGAACGACGGTTCGCGCTCCCCCAGCCGGGCGCCCGCAGGCGCCACCGCTTCCGAGTAAGCCCTGCGATCTGCAGCCGGATCGTTGTTAGACACGAGCCGGCTGCGCCGCGGTTCATGCATGCCGATCAGCGTGATCGTGGTGATCGGCGAGCACGAACACCGACACCGCACCTTTGAGATCCATCGCCTGATCTTCGAGAGACTGGGCCGCGGCAGCCGCCTGCTCGACGAGCGCCGCGTTTTGCTGCGTGACCTTGTCCATCAGGTTCACGGCCTGATTGACCTGCTCGATGCCCCGGCTCTGTTCGTCGGAAGCCGCCGCGATCTCGCCCACGATGTCCGCCACCTGTTTGATCGCGAGCTTCACTTCCGCCATCGTGCCGCCTGCGTCGTGCGCCTGCCTGGCGCCGTTGCGAATCGTTTCCACCGACGAACCGATGAGCTCCTTGATTTCCCGCGCGGCCGTTGCCGAGCGTTGCGCGAGCCCACGCACCTCATTGGCGACGACGGCGAACCCGCGTCCCTGGTCCCCTGCCCGCGCGGCTTCCACCGCCGCGTTCAAGGCCAGAATGTTGGTCTGAAAGGCGATTCCTTCGATCACCCCCGTGATCTCCGAGATCTGGTCCGAGCTGCCGCTGATCCGCCCGATCGTCTCGACCATGCCGTGTACCGCCTCGTTGCCGGCGTCCGCCAGACTGGATGCGCGCGTGGCAAGCAGGCTGGCCTCGCGGGCGTTGTCCGCATTCTGGCGCACGGTTTCGGTCAGTTGCGTCATGCTGGCCGCCGTTTCCTCTAGCGAGCTCGCCTGCTCTTCGGTGCGCGAAGAAAGATCGAGATTGCCGGCCGCGATCTCACTGGAGGCGGAAGCAATGCGGTCGGCACCGGAGCGCACTCCGGCCACGATCGTCCCGAGGCTCTGGTTCATCGCCTGCATCGCCAGCATCAACTGCCCGGTTTCGTCCTCCGACGTCGCCTGGATGCGATTCGTCAGATCGCCTTCGGCGACGCACGTTGCCACGGAAACTGCCTGTTTCAGGGGACGGGAGATCGCAAGCGAAAGCCACCGCCCCGCGAGGATGGACGCGAGCACGGCGATCAGCGACGCGACGATTACGCTCACGTAAATCGTCGTGCGCAGGGAATCCAGCGCCACCCGGTTGGCCGACATTCGCGTCTGCTCGTAACTGTCCAGCTTGCCGATTGCCTCGATCAACTTTTCGGTGCCCAGATAGGATCCGAAACCTTCGGTGAGCCCGGACAAATCGCTTACGCTCACGCTGTAGGCGTCCACCTTCTTTCGCATGTCCACGAGCGGATCTACGACTTTTCCTAGCCAGGCATCGTATTCCTGCTGGCATTCGCGGCTGAGCGCATCCCCTGCGAGGCTTCGGTCCATCGCGCGCAGTCTCGCCATCTTGTCGCCGAAGTCGCCCCGGTGATCGACGATCCACTGCCGGTGCGCCGCCTTGCCGTTGAGGTTGTTCGCGAGCACCGCCCAGACGATGTTGAGATAGTCGGCCGACCCGTCCTTTAGCAGAATCAGTATCTGCTCCGATGCTTCGATATCCTTCTGTTTCTGGTCGATAGCGCGAACGCTGAAAAGGCAAATACCCGCACTGACAATAAAAGCAAAAATCGCGCTCGAAAACGCGATTGAGATTTTGCTGGCAATGGGCAAGTCTTTAATGGTTTTCATTTTTAGACTTCAAGATAATTGGATAGGTCTACCGCGCCCCCGCTCACACCGCCATGCAGAGGTATTTGACGATCACGTAGTCGTCGATGCCATAGTGCGAGCCTTCGCGCCCCATGCCCGACTGCTTCACGCCGCCAAACGGCGCGACTTCGTTCGAGATCAGGCCCGTGTTCACACCCACCATTCCGTACTCGAGCGCTTCCGCGACTTTCCATACGCGGCCGATGTCGCGACTATAGAAGTACGCGGCGAGACCGAATTCGGTGTCGTTTGCGAACCGGATCACCTCATCGTCGCTCGTGAACCTGAATAGCGGCGCGAGAGGTCCGAACGTCTCCTCCTTCGCGACTTTCATCGCCGGCGTGACGTCCCTGAGCACGGTCGGTTCGAAGAAACCGTGGCCGAGCGCGTGACGTTTTCCGCCCGTCACCACGGATGCGCCCTTCGCTACGGCGTCCGCGATGTGCGCTTCGACTTTCTGCACGGCCGCCTCGTTGATCAGCGGTCCCTGTTCGACGCCGGGCTCCGTGCCGCGTCCCACCTTCAAGCGGCCGACCGCCGAAGCCAGCTTTTCGGTGAACTGATCGTAGACAGCCTCATGAACGTAGAAGCGGTTCGTGCAAACACATGTCTGCCCGCTGTTGCGATACTTCGATGCGATGGCACCTTGCACGGCCGCATCGATATCGGCGTCGTCGAACACGATGAACGGCGCGTTGCCGCCCAGTTCGAGCGAGACCTTCTTGACGGTCGCTGCGCACTGGCTCATCAGAAGGCGCCCCACGGGCGTCGACCCCGTGAACGAGAGCTTGCGCACGATGGGGTTCGACGTCAGCTCGCCGCCAATCGCCTTCGGGTCACCCGTCACGACGCTGAACACGCCCGCGGGCACGCCCGCACGTTCGGCCAGCACGGCCATGGCCAGCGCCGAAAACGGCGTCGCCTCGGCTGGCTTGACGACGATCGTGCAACCCGCCGCAAGCGCGGGGCCAACCTTACGGGTAATCATCGCCGCCGGAAAATTCCACGGCGTAATCGCGGCGCACACCCCCACCGGCTCCTTCACCACGACGATGCGCTTGTCGCTCGCGGGTGTCGGAATCGTGTCGCCGTACACGCGCTTGCCTTCTTCGGCAAACCATTCGAGAAAGGACGCCGCGTACGCAATTTCACCTTTCGCCTCATTGAGCGACTTGCCCTGCTCCGTCGACAGGATCAGAGCAAGGTCGTCGGCATTCTGCGCCATCAGCTCGAACCATCGGCGCAGAATGGCCGCACGCTCCCTGGCTGTCTTGTTGCGCCACGCGGGCCAGGCGGCATTCGCTGCGGCTATCGCTTCACGGGTTTCCGTCGCGCCCATCAAGGGAACGCTGCCGACAAGCGAGCCGGTCGCGGGATCGCGAACCTCAAACGTTTCGGTATTCGCCGCGCTGCGCCATTCACCGCTTACATACGCCTGCTGTCGAAACAGCAGCGGATCTTTCAACCGGGTTGCCAATTCCATGGACTTTCCTGAAGGTGTTTGAAAATGATTCGCGAGACCCGACGTCCGGTGGGCCAGCGAGAAGGAAAGCGCGTATCCGTCGTCAGCCCGCCTGTTTCAGCAGCAAGTGCTCTTGCCCTTCAACCAGCAGCTTCCGGGCGATTTCCGCCACCCGGCTGACGTGCGTGACGGCCGCGCTACGCGCGGCAGCGGCATCCCCCGCGCGTAGCGCCGCCAATATCCGGCGCATTTCCGCAACGGCCTGGCGTCCGCGATCGTCGGACGCGATCGTCAAGGCCCGCAGGCGGTTGATTCGCGCCGTCAACGACTGCACGATCTCCCAGGCGACATGTTTGTGCCCCGCCGTGAACATGCGCTCGTAAAAGGCGGTCGTAAGCGAGCGCACCGCGCCATAATCCTGGTCGTGGAAAGCGAGTTCGATCTGGTCGATCCGCTTTTCGAGGTCCGCAATGATCGATCGATCGGCGAATTGGGCGCAGGCAGCCGCCGCCTCCCCCTCCAGCAGCGCTCGAATCTCGTAGATCTCGGTGGCCCGTTCGAGATCGAGCACGGCCACGATCGGCCCCTGGTTCGCCCGGATCTCGACCAGCCCCTCCGTTTCCAGATGGCGCAGGACCTCGCGCACGACCGTACGGCTCACGCCCAGTTCTTCGCATAACGTACGTTCGACCAGCCGGTCGCCCGGCTGGAAACGGGCGTCGAGAATGGCGCCGCGCATTTTCTCTAGCGCCAGCTCTCGTAACGTGGTGGTTCGGCGCTCGACTTTCAGGGACAAAAACGATTCGCTCATCGCGTGCCCGATCAAGCTTGCGCGAACAGCCGAACGTCGCGCGCGTCCCAGTCGACCCAGGCCTGGGTACCGATGACTATGCCGCTATCGCGATGGTCGCCGGCCGGCATTCTCACCGACACGTCCTGTTCCCAGGGTGTCCTCACCGAGTAGTGCATGACGTCGCCCAGATACGTGATGTCCCGAACCGTCACCGGCAAGCCTGCCGCATTTTTCGCCGCATCGAGCGCGCGAAGGCGGATCTGTTCGGGGCGGACCATCAGCGTGCCGTCGTTTCCCACCGAAAGCGTGGCGTCGCCCGCGGCGGCGACTTCATGGCCGCTCGGAAACACCGCGCTCGATTGCGCTGCGTTGCGTGCCGTGATGCGCACAGGCAGGAAGTTCGAATTGCCGATGAAGTTCGCGACGAAGCGCGAAGCCGGATTCGCATAGAGTTCCTCGCCGGTTCCGCATTGTTCGATACAGCCCTTGTTGAACACGGCGATACGATCCGAAAGACGCAACGCCTCTTCCTGATCGTGCGTCACATAGAGTATCGTCACGCCGGTCTGCTGATGGATGCGGCGCAGTTCGAGCTGGATTTCCTCGCGCAGCTTCTTGTCCAGCGCAGAGAGCGGTTCGTCCATCAGCAGCACGGGCGGATCGTACGCAAGCGCACGCGCGATCGCCACGCGCTGCTGCTGGCCGCCCGAGAGCTGGGCCGGCATGCGGTCGCGGAACTCCGAAAGGTGGACGAGCGCCAGCATTTGCTCGACCTTCTTTTTGATTTCCGCATCGGGGCGACGGCGAACCCGCAGCGGGAAGGCGATGTTCTGCCCGACCGTCAAATGCGGAAAGAGCGTGTAGCGCTGGAACACCATGCCGATATTGCGCTTGTTCGGCGCGACCGAAAGCAGCGGCTTGCCGTCGAGCAGCACGCGGCCCTCGGTCGGCTCCTGAAAGCCCGCGACGATATAGAGCGTCGTGCTCTTGCCCGAGCCCGACGGCCCGAGGAAGGTCATGAACTCGCCCTTGCGCACATCGAGCGAGACCTGATCGATGGCGACGACGTCGTCGTAGGTCTTGCGCAGGCGCTGGATTTGCAGGAATGCGGAAGTCATGGCTAATTACCTCAGTTATCGCGCGCGGCGCAGCACGGCGCCCGCCAGCATCAAAACAGTCGTCAGTCCGACCAGCAGCGAAGACGCCGCGGCGACCACCGGCGTCAGGTCCTGCCGCAGCGTGGCCCAGATGCGCACGGGCAGCGTCTGCAAGGTCGGGCTCGACATGAAGATCGACACCACCACTTCGTCCCACGATGCGAGGAACGCGAAGATCGCCGCTGCGAACAGGCCAAGCCGGATCGCGGGCAGCGTCACGCGCAGCTTCACTTCGAGCGGCGAGGCCCCGCAGATCAACGCGGCATCTTCCAGTGCGGTATCGAAGCTCGACAGCGAATTGCTGATCGAGATGATCGAAAACGGCAAGGCGATGATCAGATGGCCGATGACGAAACCCGTCATCGTTCCGTTCAGTCCAATGCGAAGAAAGAATGCATAGAGAGCCACCGCCAGCACCACGACGGGCAGCACCATCGGCGTGAGGAAGAACGCCTTCACGACGTTGCGCCCGCGAAACTTGCCCCGCACCAGCGCGAGCGAGGCGAGAAAACCGATCAGCACGGACAGCGCCGTCACGATCACCGCGAGTTTTGCGCTCGTCAGCAGCGAATCCAGCCAGCCCGGATCCGTGAACAACTGGCGATACCACTCCAGCGTCCAGCCCGGCGGCGGAAAGATCAGCCACTGCGAATCGCCGAACGACAAAGCGACGATAAACACGATGGGAAGCAGAAGAAACAGGGCGACGGCAGCGCCGATAGCCAGCAGCGCCCAGCGCAGCGCGCCCAGACGGTCGAAGTCGAGCAACATGTCAGTGGCCTCCGGTAGTGGCGCGCGCGCCGCCCGTGAAGCGCAGTTGCAGCGCATAGAGCGAGAGCGTCACGGCGAGCAGGACGAAGGCGGCCGCGCCGGCCAGCCCCCAGTTCAGCAGTTCCTGCACGAGCTGGGCAACCAGTTCGGCGAGCATCATGTATTGCGCGCCGCCAAGCAACGCCGGCGTCACGAAATAGCCGAGCGCCATCACGAACACCATCAGCGCGCCCGATGCGATGCCAGGCATGGCCAACGGCACGAGAATTTTCCAGAAAGCCTGCCAGCGGCTCGCGCCGCACACCGCCGCCGCGCGCAGCGTCGAGGGATCGATGCTGCGCAGCGTGGCGTGAAGCGGCATCACGAGAAAAGGCAGCATGATGTACGTCATGCCGATCGTCACGCCAATCAGGTTGTTCACGAGCGCCAGCGGCTCGCGAATGAGGCCGATCGCCATCAACATGCGATTGATCGGGCCCGTGGCCTGGAGCAGCACCATCCAGGCAAAGGTGCGCGCCAGCAGGTTGGTCCACATCGAGAGCAGCAGGATCGAAAACAGCAGGGCGCTGAGCCGGCGCGGCGCGATCGCGAGCAGCCACGCCGTCGGAAAGCCGATCGCCACCGTCACCACCGTGACGACGCCCGCCACCAGAAACGTGTTTCCGAACACGCGAAGATAGGTGGAGGAGCCGAGAAGCTGCGCGTAGTTCTGCAGTCCCGGGGTGGGCTCCAGCACGCTGCGCAACAGCAGCGACAGCACCGGCAGCATGAAAAAGATCACGAGGAGCACGATCCCCGGTATCAACAGGCGGATGTTGCGCCAGTCGCGCCGCCGGCGCGCGGGTGTCGCCGGCGGATGGGCGACGGTACTCAGAACGTTGGGCATGGTGTCTCCTGCATCTCTTCAGTTACTGCTATGCGCCGCCTGCTTCGCCGTCGCTACGGGGCACGCCTCTCTCTGCGACGACTATTTCGATTGCCACGCGTACCAGCGCTTCGCAATCGCGTCGCGATTGTCGGCCCAGTACTTCATGTCCAGATCGATCTGCGAGCTCTTGTACTGGTCCGGCAGCGTCTTCGCGACCGCCGGCGGCATCATCGCGGCCGACTTCACGTTGATCGGCGCGTAGCCCGTGTCCGTTGCGAATTTCGCCTGCGCCTCGGGGCTCGTGGCGACGGCGAGGAACTTCATCGCCTCGGCCTTATGCTTCGCGCCCTTCGGGATCACGAGCATGTCCGCGGCGGTCAGGTTCTGGTTCCACGAAATGCCGACCGGCACACCCGTCTGTTCGAGCGCATGCAGGCGGCCATTCCAGAACATGCCGACCGGCGCTTCACCCGAGGCGAGCAACTGCTGCGACTGCGCACCGCCGCTCCACCAGACAATGTCGCTCTTGATCGTGTCGAGTTTCTTGAACGCGCGGTCGAGGTCGAGCGGATAAAGCTTGTTGGGCGGCACGCCGTCGGCCAGCAGCGCGATTTCGAGCACGCCCGGCGCGGACCACTTATAGAACGTGCGTTTACCGGGGAATTTCTTCGTATCGAACAGATCGGCCCATGTCTGCGGCTGCGCGCCCTTGAAGGCCGATTTGTTGTAGCCGAGCACGAACGAGTAATAGAAGCTGCCCACGGCGTCGGTCGTCGAGAAACGCGGATCGAGTTCGTCCTTTTTGACCACGGAATAATCGATCGGCTCGATCAGCCCCGCCTTTTGCGCCGCATAGGCAAAATCGCCCTCCACGTCCACGACGTCCCAGTTCACGTTCCCGCTGTCCACCATCGCCTTGAGCTTGCCGTAGTCGGTCGGACCGTCCATCAGCACGTTGACGCCGCTGGATTGCGTATAGGGCTGCGCCCAGTCTTTCTGTTGCGAGGACTGCGTCGTTCCACCCCAGCTCGTGAAAACGATGGGATCGGCGGCAAGCGCCGGCGCGGCCGTGAAGGCCGCCGCGCACAGGGCGATCAGCGGCGTCATCATCAGAGAGCGTGTGCTGTTCATGTCGGTGTCCGTGGGAATCGGTTGAGTAGCGCTGCGTTGAATGTGGGGATGGCCGGTGGCCTCGACCGTGGTCTCTCAGGCCAGCGGCGAAAAGCGCGCCGGCTTCATGATCTTGTTTTCCATCTCTTCCATCAGTGCCTGAATCTTCGGCGCGAAAGCCTGCCAGGCCGGATCTGCGGCGAGTGCCGCACGACGGCGTTCCCGCTCGTCGAGACCCGGATAGGCCCAGATATGCACGATCTGGTTCTGCGGGCCGATCTCGGAGAAGAAGTAGCCGACCAACTGGCCCAGGTACTGCTTTTGCAGTTCGATGCCCTCTTCTTCCACGAGCTTCAAATACGCGGGTACGGCGCCCGTCTTGATGCGATAGGTACGGATTTCGTAATACATGATTGGGTCTCCTTATTTCAGTATCGGGTGATCGAACGTTACCGATCAACGTGTGGCTGAAAGCGTCTGCACTTGCCCGGCTTCCGTATCGCCGACGTAAATGCCGAAGGCGTCTTCGCTGCGCTCGCGCACATAGCGCTCCAGCATCGAACGCACGGCTTCATCGCGCAATTCGTTCCACGGAATCCGGGAAAGCGGGATGAGGTGGATCGCGTTGTCCATCCACACCGCGCCGCTGTTGACCACACGGCCGCGGTAATAGACCTGGACACTCGCCGACGGCCCATGGCCCGATTCGAACACAGCGAAAATGAAGTCGAGATGCGCCACGAGGCCCAGCTTCGCCAGCACCCCGCGCAGGCTCGCCGCATCGCTTTCGGGTTCGAGCTTGACGCCCGTGGGCAGTTGCAGGCCGTCTTTCGTTTCGAGCAGCACAAGGCCGTCGCGGTGTTCGAGAATCGCCCCCACCTGGGCGCGTGCGCCGGTCGCCGCCAGGGCGTCCTGCGAGAGGCTGAAATTCACGTAGGCGCCCCGGCAATAGCCCAGCGGCGACGAGTTCGTATGAACGAAATCGACAACACGTCCGATCAGGATGATGTGATCGCCCGCATCGACAACGTCGTGCGTCTTGCAATCGAACGTGGCCGCCGCGCCGTCCATCACCGGCGCTCCCGTTGCGCGGGCGCGCCATGCCACCTGCGCGAACTTGTCGGGCGACTTCGAGGCGAATACGCCGGACACCGCCTTCTGGTCCTCCGCCAGCACGCTTACCGCAAAGTGATCGGTGCGGGAGAAGACCGCATGGCTCGATGCGGTTTTGGCGATGCATACGAGAATCAGCGGCGGATCGAGCGACACCGAGGCAAACGAGTTGGCCGTGAAGCCTCGCGGGGAACCGTCCTGCTGGATCGTGGTAACGACCGTCACGCCGGTGACAAATGCGCCCAGCGCACGGCGAAATTCAAGCGTGTCGAAACCCGTTTCGATGATCGGCTCAGGCATCGCATCCTCCAGCGTTCGGTGGGTTTGCCGCGCCGGGCTCCGTTGCTGCGGCGAAAAAGGCGAGCAGGCGCTCGTTCGTTTGTTCTGGATCGCTAACGGTCATCATGTGACGCGCGTTCGCAATGACCTCGGCACGACCGAACGGCGCGGCCGCAGCCATCTTGTGCGACATGTCCGGACTCGAGTTCGGATCGCAGGCGCCGGTCAGGAACAATGCCGGCACGGACAGATTCGTCAAACGGCCCACGTGAACATCGTCCGAACAGGCGAAGAGACGGTAAGTCCGCGCATAGCCGACCGGATTGACGGACAGCAGCAGATGGCGCACCGCTTGCGCGGCCCGGGTCAGGTGCGCGGGCACCGGGTCGCCGAACCAGCGTTCGAGCGTGGCGTCGACGCCCGTATCGAGCGGCGCTTCGCCCAGCGTCCCAGCGCGCGACATCACTGCTTCGCGCTGGGCGGGCGTGCGGTCGTAGACCGCATTCAGCGCGGCCACGCTCAGCGTGCGCGGCGCGCGCGTCAGGGCGAACTCCAGCGCGACGAGCGCGCCCATCGAATGCCCGACGACATGCGCATGGCCGATATGCAGGTCGCCGAACAGACGGTCGAGCTGGGCCGCATAGTCGCCGAGCGTGGGTTCGTCCGGCGGCAGCGCGCTGCCGCCATGGCCGAGCATGTCGTAGACCACGACCTCATAGTTCGCGGCCGTCAGCGGAGCGATCTGCGGCGCCCACACGCTCTGGTTCATGCCCACGCCGTGGATCAGGACGACCGTCGCCCGCGCTTCGTCCGACTTCGGCGCGTACACGCTGTAGCTCGTGCCTGCCGTGACGCCGCGCGTGACGACAGGCTCCTGCGGCAGATCGGGCTTCATTCGACTTGCCCTGCCTGCGTTCCGGGTACGGACCTGCTTGCCAGACTGCGGACTTCCAACCTCATTTTGCGCTCCAAACCAGCCCGAAAGCCGCGTCGACATCACAGAAGATTATGGTATGCCATACTATGGATGGTCTTGGCTCACGAATATTATGGAATACCATAATGCTTGCGATGCCGGCGGGTGGCATGAATCTCGCCCGCGGCGCGCCGGAGCGCCGTGCGAGGCCGGTTTTGGAAGGCATGCGGAGTCGCCGCCGGCCAGCCAACGCGAGTCGGACGCGACGAAAAAAGGGAAGCGGGGACGGCAGAAATCAAAAACGCCGCTCACGAGCAGCGCTTTATCGGGGAAGGGACGCGAGCCGGGTCGGTCCGCCGAGAGATCGCCGGACGGCGCCTCTCGATGAGCGAAGGAATGACGCGCTCAGATCAGGCTTTGGATACGCTCTCGCTTCGTTGCGCAAGCGCCGACTGAGCCAGTTCCGAAGTGCGCTGGATATGGGCGATGGAGGCGGCAAACGCCGCATCGCCGTCGCGCCGCTCGATGGCATCGAGCATTTTGTTCATCTCGCGATTCGACTCTCCGCTGCGGCCCGGCATGGCGATGGTCAGCGCGCGCAAGCGATTGATGCGCGCATTCAGCGTCTTGACCACGGCGAGGGAAACGGTCTTTTGCGCCCCTTCGAACAGCGCGTCGTAAAAGCGTTCGGTATGGGCGAGCACGGCTGGCAGGTCTTCTGCCTTGAACGCGGCTTCGATTTTCTTGCGGATGTCCCGCAGTTCTTTCACGAGTGCGGGCGTGGACTGCTCGGCGCACGCTCGCGCGGCATTCGCCTCCAGCAGGCCGCGCAATTCATAAATCTCGCTGACCTGGGCGGGATTGAGCTGCGCCACGACCGGCCCCTGCCGCGCAATGACTTCCACCAGCCCTTCTGTCTCGAGGTGCCGCAACACCTCTCGCACAATCGTGCGGCTAACCCCCAGCTCATCGCACAGCGTGCGTTCGACGAGGCGCGCACCCGGCTGGAAGTAACCCTGCACGATCGCGTCGCGCAATTTGTCCAGCGTTAATTCACGAAGCGTTTTGGTCTCGCGGACAACTTTAAGGTCTGACATAGGGCACGAAAGATGGACGGATAAAAAGGCGGCCGCACGATGACGTCGTAATCGGCGATCTGGAATGCCATATTATCCACCATTCGAAAACCTGGCTATCTCTGGATGCCGGGCCCCGGGCGCGCACCTCCGGCGTACGCGCCCGGCGAAACGTCGGCGCCCGATCAGAACCGGTGAATCATCGCGATCCGGTACACGAACTGATTGACGGTGGAGGACGGGCCCGCCGCCGCCAGGATCTGCGCGTTGTCGAACTGCGTACCCGTATTGGCGCTTTGCACGTGCTGATACGCACCCTGCAGATAAAGCGACGTGCGTGCGCTCAGATCGTAGTCGAGCGTGAGCTGGGCCGTATGCCACTTCGGGCTGTAGTTCCCGGCCGTGGTATCCAGCTTGCCCATTGTGTAGGTGTACGATGCACCGAGCCAGAAAGCGGGCGTGAAGAAGTATTGCCCGTTGATCTGAAAGTTGTCGAACTTCCAGTTGGTCCACGAGCCGCCGTTAGCCGGCGCGATCGAACCCGACAGATAGGCGTTGCCCGTCGGACTGTCGATACTCGTATGCGACCAGGCGAACGCAACCTGCACCGACTTGAATTTGTAGGCAAGCCCGGCGTCGATGTTCTGCTGGACGGCGCCGGAGAAAACGCTATCGTTCGTGACGGCGCCCGACGTGCCCGAGCCGGGGTTGTCGATCCGCATATAGGCCGCCACCGCCGTCAGGCCGCCGTACTGGTACTGTCCCGCCACGCTGAAGAGCCGGTTGTCGGCAAAGCCGCTCGTGTTGCTGAAGCCGTACATGGCCTCGCCCGTGAGCCCGGCAATGGTCGGCGAAACGTACTTGAGCGAGTTGTTGACGCGGAAGTCCCAGTCCGTATTGTCGTTGTCGAACGGTGTCGCGCCAACGTCGCCCCAGTTGCCCGCGGCGGTGATCGCGCTGAACAGGTCGACGGTCGGATCGTACTGGCGACCGGCGGTCAGCGTGCCGTAATTCTGCGACGCGAGACCTACGTAGGCCTGCCGGCCGAACAGCCGGCCGCCTTGCTGCAAGGCGCCATTGCTTGCGTTGAACCCATTTTCCAGCCTGAAAATCGCGGCCAGCCCCCCGCCCAGATCTTCGGAGCCTTTGAGGCCCCAGCGGCTGCCCACCACGTCGCCGCTCTGCAGGCGATACGCTTGGCCGGTCCCCGCGTTGTTCGTGAAGTTCAGGCCTTCATCGATCAAACCGTACATCGTCACCGTACTCTGGGCGTGCACGCCAGAACTCACCAGCAAAGGAAGAGCCATGATCTTCCACTTCCCGAAACGCATGCCATTCTCCTTCCATGTTTTGTACAACTAATAAAGAAAAGCGTGAAATGACCCAAATCGGGCGTGAACCCGGGCAATACCGAACGGCGTCGCCCATCGCCCCGCAACGCCCTGCCGATGGGAAATCTCGTGCACAACCGGAATCGCCCCGCCGCGCGCGTCACGCCATGCGGGATCCGATGACAAGATTATGGTATGCCATACTAGTCATGGCCTCGCCCAGGCGATACTATGGAATACCATGATATTGACATCTGCTTTGAAGATCGGCATCGGCCGGGGCTGGGAGCGCAAAAGGCTCCGCGTCGGGGACAGGCAATGGGCGGGAGTGGGAGGGAAGGCGCACAACCGGCGATCGGCGGCTTCCGGCAGTGTCAGATGGATCGCCAACGCCGCGACCTGCCTGGATCCCGGGCGATCGCCGTGGGCCGTGGCGCGTTCAGAAATGTGTCTACCAGCGCAATAAGTTCCCGCCTCAAAACGGGCGATGAAAGCGTTCCTTGCCGTGCCGCTTCGTGCACGGCACCCGCAAGCGCGATCGGGTCGAGTCCATTCTTCCGCCCTTGCCGCAGTCCTGAGTATTGCTAACGGATTTCACGCCCGAAATTCTTCCCGAAGCGCCCGATACAGCCGCCGGTAGCGCGCCAGCCGTTCGTCGAGCATGGCACGCGTAGTCCCGGAGGGTTCGTATCGCCGCACCACCGGCGGCGCGACGCACACCGTGTCGAGCGCTTCGCCGGTGCGGGCCAGACGCGCCAGCCGCCCGGCTCCCAGCGCGGCGCCAACGTCGCTGCCTTCGCGAAGATCGAGCGGAAAACCGAGCGCCGTGGCGCAGAGCCGGCCCCAGAATGCGCTTCGCGATCCGCCTCCGACGAACGACGCCGCTTCCAGCACCGTGCCCGCACCTTGCAGCGCCGCGTAGCCGTCGGCCATCGCGAACGCCACGCCTTCCATCACGCTATAGGCCAGCTCGGCCGCACCGTGCGAAGCGCTCATGCCGTAAAACACGCCCTTTGCTTCGGCATCGTTATGCGGCGTTCGCTCGCCGTTCAGATAGGGCAAAAATATCGGCGCCGTGGCGCGCTCGCCGGCCGGCGCCATCTCGACCAGTTCGGCGACATCGAGTTTCAGCACGCGCGACAGCCATTGCAGGCTCGCGGCCGCGGAAAGAATCACGCTCATCTGGTGCCACTGCCCCGGCACGCAATGACAGAACGCGTGCACGGCCTGGGCCGGGTTCGGCGCATATCGTCCGGTGGCAGCGAAGAGCACGCCGGACGTACCGAGCGAAAGCAAGGCCTCCCCTGTCTTGACCACGCCGATACCCACCGCGCTCGCCGCGTTGTCTCCGGCGCCGCCGCAAACCACCACGCTGCCGTTCACACCCCATTCGCGCCGCAGATCGTCGCGCAGCGGCGCCGCCGCCTCGCTGCCCTCGACGAGCCGCGGCATGTGTTCGCGCGTCAGCCCCGTTGCCTCCAGCATGCGGTCGGACCAGTCGCGCCTGGCGACGTCGAGCCACAGCGTGCCCGAAGCGTCGGACAGGTCGGAGACGAATTCGCCGGTCAGACGCCAGGCAATATAGTCCTTCGGCAGCAGCACTTTTTGCACGGAACCGAATACCGCCGGCTCGTATTTGGAAAGCCACAGCAGCTTCGGCGCCGTAAAACCCGGCATCGCCAGATTACCGGTGATCGCGCGCGAATCGGGCACGAGCGCTTCGAGCTCGACACACTCCGCGAAGGCGCGCGTGTCGTTCCAGAGGATCGCCGGCCGCAGCACGTTGCCGCCGCGGTCCAGCAGCGTCGCGCCATGCATCTGGCCGGACAGGCCGATGCCGCGCAGCCCCGCAAACGCGCGCGGCTGCGCGCTCCGCACGGCGCCGATCGCATCGACGGTCGCCCGCCACCAGTCCTGCGGACTCTGCTCCGACCAGTGAGGATGGGGGTTCTCCACGCGCAGCGCGACGCCCGCGCTGGCAACCACGCGAGATTCGTCGTCGGTCAGGACTGCCTTGACTTCCGAAGTGCCGAGATCAATGCCGAGATAACTCAATGTACGATCCTGTTGATGGGCAATCAGATGCCCGGTTCGAGGCGTGCTCAGGCTGCCGCCTTGTGCTCGTGCGGCGCGGGTTCGTTCAGGCGATGGAGCGCGCGAAACTTCGAAGGCGGTATGCCCTTCTGCGCCAGAAATTGCCGGTTGAAATTCGACACGTTGTTGAAGCCCACGCGATAGCAGATGTCGGTCACGCCAAGGCTCGTGCACATCAGCAGTTCGCAGGCCTCGTTCAGGCGCAGGCGATTCTGGTATTGAACGAACGTGCAGCCCGTATGCCGCTTGAAGAAGCGCGTAAACGCGCTGACGCTCATGCCGGACAACTCCGCCACGTCGACTTCGCGCAGATTGCCCGCGAGGTTCTGCTGGATATACGACAGCACCTGGTTGATCGTCGACGACATGTAGCGCCGCGCGTTGACGTCGTAGGCGGGGCCGGCGAGCATCTTCCTCTGTGCGCAGTTCGTCAGTTCGTCGAGGATCGCCATCAGCAGCGCGACGCGGCGCGCCCCGTGCGCGCTGCAGAGTTCTTCGATGAGCGGCGTAATCGAAAGACCCAGGCGGTCGGGAAACTGGATGCCTCGCGAGGCCTGGTCGATCAGCGTCAGCACCGGACCCAGTTCCGCGAATGCCGAAACCATGCGCTGCACGGCCTCGCGCGAAAACTGCAGCACGAGGTCGCGCGAGGGCACTGCGATCGCATTGCCGCCGTCGCTCACCCAGTTGTGCGGTAGGTTCGGCCCCGTCAGGACGAGATTGCCCGGCGCGAAGTCGCCAATGTAATCGCCGACGAAATACTTGCCCGACGATTCACGAATGATGTGAATTTCGTATTCCGGATGGAAATGCCATTTCGCGACCGTGTGCGGATAGTCGTGTACCCAGGCGCGAAACGATTCGTCCTGCCGGGTGTGAACCAGTTCGAGATCCGGATTCATGCGTCGTCTCCTTCACGTATCGCTACGCTGTCCTTTTGATGACGTCCTGCTAATGCACCCCCGCCTTCAGCGCCACGTACGCGGCCGGGTTGCCGGACTGCGGATCTGCCGTATCGTACTGCAGTTCGAGCGAGACATTTTCCTCGGTCCCCGCATCGAAGACGTGCAGGTCGTGCGCGCCGAATGCCAGCGTTACGCTCGCGCCGGGCGCCGGCACGCGCGCCGAGGACACCAGCGCCGCCACCCGTTCGCCCGAATATTCCACGGTCACGAGCGCCTCCGCGCCCAGCACCTCGACGAGCTCCACGACACCCTGTAGCGCAAGCGCTTCGGCCGGGTGCGCGCCTTCGGTCACGCCGACGAAGTTCGGCCGGATCGCGAGCTTGACCGGCTGTCCGTCCAGCAACCGGGCGAAGCGCGGGCCGTGCAGCGGCCACCGCTCGCCCTTGACGCGCACCGCAACGGCCTCGCCGCCGCGCTCGACGATGCCGTCGAAGAAGTTCATGGCGGGCGTGCCGATGAAGCCGGCCGCGAACAACGTGCGCGGGTGCCGGTAAAGCTCGCCCGGCGTGCCTTCCTGCTCGATCCGGCCGCCGCGCATCAGGATCACGCGGTCCGCGAGCGTCATCGCTTCGAGCTGATCGTGCGTCACGTAGACCGTCGTCGTCTTGAGGCGCTGATGCAGCCGCTTGATGTCGGTGCGAAGCTGCGCGCGCAGCTTCGCGTCGAGATTCGACAGCGGCTCGTCGAAGAGGAATACTGAAGGTGTCTTGATCATCGCGCGCGCGATCGCCGCGCGCTGCTGCTGCCCGCCCGACATCGCCCGCGGCCTGCGTTCGAGCAGCGCGTCGAGATTGAGCATCGCCGCGACCTCGCGCACGCGCCGGTCGATCTCGTCTTTCGGCGTATGCAGGCGGCGCAGGCCGAACGCGATGTTGTCGTACACGCTCATGTGCGGATAGAGCGCGTAGTTCTGGAACACCATCGCGACGTTGCGCTCGCGCGCGGGCACCTCGTTGACGACCGTGCCGCCGATCATCAGATCGCCGCCGCTGATTTCCTCCAGCCCCGCGATCATGCGCAGCATCGTGGACTTTCCGCAGCCCGAGGGCCCCAGCAGCACGACGAATTCCCCTTCGTCGATATGCAGGTCGAGCGGGTGCAGCACGGGCGCCCCGCCGTCGTATTGCTTGGTCAGCCCCTTGCAGACGATATTGGCCATGGCTCAGTCCATCTCGATCTGGATCTTGACGTCCTCGGGACGCCCCGCGGCAGCCTCTTCGAACGCCTTCACACCCTGCGAGAACGCGAACTTGCGGGAGATGAACGGATTCACGTCGATCGCGCCCGAGCTGATCAGCGCCAGCGCGCGCGGGAAAATATTGGCGTAGCGGAACACGGATTCGAGCCGCACTTCCTTCGCCTGCATCGCCACCACGTCCAGCGCGACAGGCGCGGCCGGCATGCCCACGAGCACCGCACAGCCACCTGGGCAGACGAGGTCGAGCAGCGTCTCGAACACCGCGCCGTTGCCCGACGCCTCGAAAACCACATCGGCGCCCCAGTCCTGCGTGACCTCACGAACGACATCGACGAGCGATTGCTCCGCCGCGTGCACGGTGACGACGGCCGGATGGTTGGCGAAGTGCGCGAGCTTCTCTTTCACGACGTCGGCAAGGATCACGCGCGAGGCGCCGCCCGCGAGCGCCGCGAGCGTGGTCATCGCACCGATGGTGCCGGCGCCGATCACGACCGCCACGTCGCCGGGCTTCATGGCGGCCTTCTTGGCCGCCTGCAGGCCAATCGAAAGCGGCTCGACGATCGCGCCTTCCGCGAACGTCACGTTGTCGGGCAGACGATAGGTGAACGACGCCGGATGCACGACATAAGGCGTCAGGCAACCGTGTATCGGCGGTGTCGCCCAGAAGCGCACGGCGGGGTCGAGGTTGTAAAGGCCGCGCATCGTGGCCGGCGAATCGAATTGCGGAACGCCCGGCTCCATGCAGACGCGGTCGCCCACCTCGAGGTGGCTGACCTCGGCGCCCACCTCCACCACCGTGCCCGACGCCTCGTGACCGAGCACCATCGGTTTCTCCACCTTGAACGGCCCGATGCGGCCGTGCGTGAAATAGTGAACGTCGCTGCCGCATACGCCCACCGTATGAATGCGGATCTTGACGTCGCGCGGACCCACCGTCAGCGGCAGATCGATGTCGCGAAGACTCAGGCGGCGTGCTTCTTCGAGTACCAGTGCTTTCACAGCAATCTCCTCACTTTCCTTTCAGCATTGAGTTCAGCAGGCGGCTTAGCACGCCTACAAAAATAATAGGCGGTATCGCCAGCAGCACCGTCGATGCGTTGATGACGCCCCACGGCACCTCCTGGCCCAGCGACGTAAAGGCGGAAGCCACGACGGGCAGCGTCGCGCTGCGCGAGGACGTCAGGGCGAGCGCGATCATCAGCTCGTTCCACACCAGCACGAAGCTGAACACGATCCCGCCGATAAGCGTGCTGCCGCAGGTGGGCAGCGCGATACGCCAGAACACCGCGTAAGGACCGTAGCCGTCCAGCGTGGCCGCTTCCTCGATCTCGCGCGGCATGCGCTGGAACACGGGAATCGACAGCCATGTGATGGTCGAAAGCGTGGTCAGCAGATATGTGACGACCATCGAGAGCCGCGTGTCGTAAAGCCCCAGATCGATCCAGATCGCGATCAGCGGAATCGCCACCGCAACGGGCGGCAGAAAGCGCAGCGAGAGCAGGAAGAACTGGATGTCGCGCTTGCCCGGCACATGAAAGCGCGCGATCACGTAGGCCGCCGGCACGCCGAGCACGGTGCCCAACACGACCGCCGTGCCGACGATTGCCGCGCTGTTTTCCAGCGCGATCAGCACTTCGGGGCTTGCGATGACCTGCCGGTAGTTGTCGAGCGTCGGCGTGAAGAAGAAACGCGGCGTGGGCGTGACGATGTCGAGCAGGTGCTTGAGCGAATTGAGCACGGCCCAGAAGATCGGAAACGCCGCCAGCAACACGAGTGCAACGCCCGGCAACAGAATCGCGCCGCGGGAAATCAGTCTTCCCATTTGTTCACCCGCTTCCAGATAAAAGTGAAGATCAGGGTCGTCGCAACCATCATCAGGACGGCCATGCTCGACGCGTACGAAACCTTTCCCGAAAGACCGATCCCCTGCGAATACGCGTACATGTCCAGCGTTTCGGTCGAGACCCCGGGGCCGCCCTTGGTCATCACGTAGATCAGGTCGAACGAACGCAGCGACTCGACCATCTTGATGAAGACGAGGCTCATGATGGGCGCGCGCAGCATCGGCAACGCGATATAAGCGTAGACCTGCCAGGTTTTCGCATAGTCGAGCCGCGCGGCTTCGAGCGGCTCGGGCGGCAAGGTTTCGAGCAGCTTCAGCACCACCACCGAGAAGAACAGCCCCCATTGCCAGATGTCGACGAGCGCGACGGCATAAAGCGCGAGCCCCGGATCGGAGAGAAACGCCGTGTCGGGTATGCCGAGCACGCCGAGCAGCCAGCTCAGGATGCCGTTCAGCGGCGAATACATGAACTTCCAGATGAACGCGGCCGACACGCGCGGCAACAGAACGGGCACGATCAGCAGGATGCCGATCAGGTCGCGCAACCGCCCGCGCACGTGCTCGAACAGGTAGATCGCGATCACGACGCCCACCGCAACGGCGCCGACCACGGTGACGAACTCCCAGATTGCGGAGACCTCGATCGAGTTGACGAAGCGCCGGTCCGACGCGAGGCGAACGAAGTTGCGGAACCAGACGTACTCGCTGTCCGGGTACGTCAGCACGCGGTTGCGCAGCGCGAGATTGATGGCCGCGACGGTCGGCACGAGTCCCAGCACTGCCATCACGGCCAGCGGCGGCGCCAGGAACACGAAGGGAAGGCTAGTTTTACCGCGATTGAACATTGCGTACTCCAGCGGCCCACAGGATGGGAGCGCGTACCCGCGCTCCCGCACACGGATTACTTGCGCGCATGTTCCATCGCGTCCTGGGCGTACTGCACCGCGTCGTTCAACGCGCTTTGCGGGTCCGTTTGCGTGCCGGTGAAGACCTCTTCGAGAGCGACGCCGAGGTTGTCGCCAATGTCGGGCCACTGCGGCGTGCGCCAGAACGTAACCTGCGAAACCGGTCCCGTGTCTTTCAGACCGGCCAGGATCTGCGGCTTCACGTGCTTCTGGAAGTAGTCGCTCTGGATCGTGCTCGTGCGGTTGTAGTCGCTGAAGACGTTGTCGCGCAACCGTGCCTGCTCCTGCTCCTCGCTGGTCGCCCATGCAATGAACTTGCCCGCTGCCTGGCGCGTGCAATCGTCTTTCGCGCCCACCGCGGAAATCGCCAGACCGTGACCGTAGGCCGCCGAAGGCAGCGGCGCCGGCGGACGCGCATAGCCCACCTTGTCGACGACCGTCGATTTGGTCGGATCCTCCATCCAGTCGGCAAACGGCGTGGATTCGATCATGAACGCGACCTTGCCGGAGCGGAACGCTTCGAGCGCATTGCTCCAGTCATAGGTGGTCGAGCCCGGCGGCGCATAGTGGAAGAGATCGGTATAGAGCTGCGTGGCCTTCACGGCAGCGGGCGAATTGAAGTCGGGCTGCCCCGACTTGTCGGTCCACGTGCCGCCTTCGCCGAGCATGAACGGCGCCCAGCGCCAGACGTTCATGCCGGAGCCGCGCTGGCCGCGCGCGACCCAGCCATACAGATTCGGCGGCGCGTTCAGCTTCTTGATGTCGGCCACCAGTTCGTCGAGCGTGCGCGGCACGGGCATGTGCGCCTTCTCCAGGATGTCGCGACGATAGAACAGGAAGTCGGAGCCACCGATCAGCGGTGCGAAATAAGCAACACCCTTGTAGCTCGCGACGGCGCGCCGTGCCGGCAGGAAATCGTCGTAGTTGGCCTCCTTCGGGTAGTACTTGAGCAACGGCACGATCCAGCCGGCCTGCGCGAATTCGGAAACGTTGGCTTCGTCGACGTAGTAGACCTGGTACGAACCCGCGCCCGTCGATGCATCGAGCCGCGACTTGGCGCGCCGGTCGCTTTCGCCGAAATAGCTGATCTCGACCTTCGTGCCGCTCTTCTTTTCGTAGTCCGGCAGCGACTTCTCCATCACGGCGAGACCGAGCGTTTTTTGCGCCAGCACCTTCAGGACGGGCACGTTGCACGATTGCGCGAACGACATGACGGGCAGCGTCGCGCCAATGAGTGCGCACAGCGCGGAATGGTGGAATCTGTTCACAAGCGTCTCCTGATGATT
The DNA here is from genome assembly GCF_054968425.1 of Paraburkholderia sp. AV2. Classification (NCBI taxonomy): domain Bacteria; kingdom Pseudomonadati; phylum Pseudomonadota; class Betaproteobacteria; order Burkholderiales; family Burkholderiaceae; genus Paraburkholderia; species Paraburkholderia sp. AV2. Next base: position 62,366 of record NZ_JBANLK010000003.1, on the reverse strand, counting down.
TTGATTGGAATCTTCGTCATCTGCCGGAAATCGCCTGCGTCCCCGGCGGATAGCGTGTGCAGACTATCACCGGGGTTATCGCGTCAGCCACGCCAAAACAGCACCGTCATCGATACTTTTTTCTCAGCATGGGTACGCGAAGCGGGATTTTGTATCGCTACGATGCGCGGGCCGGGCGGGCCACGCGCCGGCTACCCGTTGCTCAATCGGAGCCGGAACGGCGGCCGCGGACGATGCCGAACGCCTCCATGCGGCGATAGAGCGTTGCCCGCGAGATCTGCAGATCGCGGGCGGCGCCAGCCGCACGTCCGCGGTTGCGTTTGAGCGCGAGTTCGATTGCTTCGCGTTCGAGCGCCTCTTTGGCCTGCGCCACGGTAAGCGGTGCTTGCGCGCCGTACCGCGGCAAATCGAGATCCTCCGCAGTAATCAGCCGCCCGCGCGCCATGACAAGCGATCGACGCACGCGGTTGATCAGCTCGCGCACGTTACCGGGCCAGGCGTGGAGGTAGAGCGCGTCTAGCGCCTCCGCCGAAAATCCGCGTACCTGCTGTGGCGCATCGGAACGGTAGCGCTCGAACATGTGCTGCGCGAGCAGCCCGATATCCTCGCCCCGGCTGCGCAACGGCGGCTGCTTGACGTGCAGCACGCATAGCCGATGGTAAAGGTCCGCGCGAAAGCGCCCCTCTTCCGTCGCGCGTTCGAGGTCGACGTGCGTGGCCGCGACGATGCGCACGTCCACCGGTATCGGCTTCGTTGCCCCTACCCGCCGGATGGTCTGCTCCTGCAGAAAGCGCAGCAGGCTCCCCTGGCTATCGAGCGGGAGATCGCCTATTTCGTCGAGAAACAGGGTGCCGCCGTTCGCCGCTTCGATGTAACCGATCTTGCGCAGGGTGGCGCCCGTGAACGCACCGCGCTCATGGCCGAACAATGCCGACTGAACGAGATGGGACGGTATGGCGGCAAAGTTGATCGCGACGAACGGTTCGGCACGGCGCGGCGATTGACGATGAATCGCGACAGCAGTCAGTTCCTTGCCCGATCCGGTTTCGCCGGTCACGAGCGCCGGCGCGTCCGTGCGTGCAACTCGCTGGATGACGTCGTACAGTTCGCGCATCGCCTCGCACGATCCGACCATGCCGCTTTCGGACTCGTCCGCAACGGGCGTCACGACTTTCGACTCCTGCAGACTAGCCATGCCGTACGCGTGCCCCACTACGTCGACAATCCGGCTCACATCCGTCGGCACCGTAACGTAGTCGAAGCAATGTTCGTAGAGCAGCGTGCGAATGCAAGGATCGTCGATCTGATTGCCCTTGATCAGCGCGACCCATACCCTGTCGCTCAGCGCGCCGCAAACGTTGGAGAGACGTGCAGCGGCATCGTGTGAAATGTCGCTCAGGTCGAGAATGCCGACGCGCCGCTTCGCGTTCGAAGAGCCGATCTCGCTCACGTCTGAAACAACGGAGACGGTCCAGGCACGCTTTCGCAACTCGCCGAGGAGACCCTGGAGTGGCGAGCGAGTTGCATAAACGAGTGGCCGGCGGTTGCCCGAAGAATCGCCCGGGATACGCCCTGCGCTCGTAGACATTCAGATCTCCGAAAGAACAGCAATGTGACCTGACGACGACTTCGGTCAGCTCAGATGTGCATCGTCGTGCGCCATCATCATCGTGCGCATCTCCGCCCACATGCCGTAGTAGTGCACGATAAAGCTGTCGGGCTGCCGCAGGCTCCACGGTGTGTTGAGGGTCACGAGATCGAGAATTTCTCCTTCGTCCAGCAGTCCTGCGCGCTCCAGCGCCCGGATAAAATAAAGCTGGTCGCCGTCGCTGGCATAGACGTGCGATCTATCGGCCAGCGCCGCAATCCGGTCCATCAAATCTCGCAACATCGCATCGTTCTGCCCGGTGCGGCGAAATCCCATCACGCCCGAATTGAACGGCCACTGCCCCACGTCGTGGGCAAGAAGCGAATTGCGCCCCTCCATTAGCGGCTCCAGCTTCTGCTGCATCTCGCCGATCAGCACATCCGCATCGAGCCAGACGACCCAGCCGTGATGCTGCATATAGCCGTGCAGCAGCCACGGTTTGAACCAGTTGCCGCTCGCATCGAGACCGATCTCCGAAGGAATCTCGCGATGCACGTAAAGCGTATAGCTGTGCATGTCGCAATAGCGGCGGAAGTTGCGCTCTGCAATACGCGCGTAGGCGGCGATATTCGGCGTGTAGAGCGTCATCAACGCGATGGAACACCCCGGGTTGTAGACGCTGCGCTCGGCGCAATCGTCCTGCGCGTATTGCATGTATTGCGGGAAGGAAAACATCGGAAAACCGGAACGCTGATGCCGGTTCACATGCTCGACCAGCACGTCGCGAAAGCGTGGCGAGGTTCCTTTGCACCGAGGATTTTCCCATTCGTCGTCGATACTGATCGCGAAAGTCCGCTCGCGGGTCCACGCGGGATCGACGTTATAACCGGTCGACATAACCACGTGTACGCCGCCGATCGTTTGCATGCCGGGATGCGTGTCGAGACCCGCCAACAATTCGGCCTCGGACTCCAGCGGCTCGCCCCCCAGCCGGCATCGTTTGATCGTCCGGAACACGATCTCGCGAACGCGAGCCGTATTGCGCCAGATCTGCACGTCGACCTGCGGCAGCCCATGTGAGGCCGTCATCACCAGCAACCAGTCCCGTCCTGTCATCAGATCGTCGAGTGGCATCGGATCGACGATCGCCGCATCTTCGCTCAGCAACAGCACGAGTTCGTCGGGCGCGGCGTGCCTCAGCACATTGAGCAGCACCTCGTACCGGTATAGACAGCGCAACGGCAAGGTCTCCGGAAATCTCGATGCGTCGACCCACTCGTGACGATATCCGTATCGCGCTGCATAGTGACGGTGGTTTGCGAGGCTGGCGGAAGCCACGCGATGGAAGTGGCTGAGAACGATCATGATCCGGGGCCCGATTTCACGGAGTCAGTGCCAGAAGATCGGCCCGCACGCGCTCCAGCACCGGGCCCCAGTCCTCGTAGTCTGGCTGGCGGTAGAGCGTCAATGTGGGATACCACGGGCTGTCGCTGCGTTCGAGCATCCAGGCCCAATGGGGATTCACGTCGAGCAGCAGCCAGGTCCGCTTGCCGAGCGCACCCGAAAGATGCGCCATACTCGTGCAAACGGTAATCACCAGATCGAGGTTGGAGATCAACGCGGCCGTCTCGTCGAACGACGTGAGTTCCGGCGTGCGATCCACCACGGTCAATCCCTGCGCGGCCATCGCCTCGGCCTCCTCTCTGCCGTCGATCTGCAGACTGTAGAACTCGACGTTACGCAGGCCGCTCAATGACCGCGCATACAAGTCGGGCGGAACCGCACGAAGCGGATTGCGCTGATGGGTCCGGCTGCCGCTCCATACGAGCCCGACCTTGAGTCTGCCGTCTTGCGGCAGCGTCGCACGCCATCGCGCCACGCTCGCGGGATCGGGCTCGATGTAGCGTTGCGGCGCGGCCAGCGTTTCGGCACGTACATTTAACATCAGCGGCAGGCTACCGACCGGCACGTGATAGTCGAATTCGGGTACGTCTATCGCATTGTGGGGAACGACAGTCACGCCATGCTGCTTGAGGCCGCGTTCGAACAGCGGAAACAGCCCTGCAAAGCAACAGTAAATGAGCGCCCCGCCCGCTTCGCGTACCCGTTGCGCGATCTGCGGCACAAAGCGCACGAACTGCAAGGCGTCGCCCAGGCCCTGCTCGCCCCAGACGAACAACGTCTTGCCCGCGAGATCTTCGCCTTGCCAGCGCCGCTCCTCATGGAAATGCTGCGTCCCCGCCAGTTCCGGCGAGCCGTGCCAGCGCGCCTCGTGGTTCACCAGACCGTTTTCGTAGTCGCCATGCAGCAATTGCAGCATCGCAAGCGACCACTGGATTTTCGGATCGGCAGGCGCTGCGCGCGCGGCCCGCAACACGGCATCGAATGCTTCGTCGAAGCGCTGCAGCTCTTTTAGCGCATTACTCAAGGCCAGCAACGCCAGCGCATAATCCGGCGACAGCGCGCAGGCCCGCTCCGCGGCGATCAGCGCGTTGCCGGGCATGCGCAGCTTGCACCAGATATTCGCCGCATTGGTCCAGGCGAGCGCATTCTCCGGATCGAGACGGATGGCCTCATCGCACATGCGGAGGGCGGTGTCGTAGTCGCCCATCGAGCTATGCCATGCCGACAGGTTGTTGCACAACATCGGATACCGCGCATCGAGCGCCATCGCGCGATGGTACGCTTCCTTTGCCTCGGCAGAATCTTCGTTGTGCTGATGGCTGAGCCCCAAAGAAAACCAGGCTTTCGCCGAATCCGGCTGAGCATTGCACCAGCGCTGGGCCACCTGGGCCGCCTGAGCATGACGTTGCATTTGCTGCAGCAGATCGTGCCATTCGTCGAACCACTCCGTCGCCTCGGGCGCGCAGCGATGCGCCTCCTCGTACCAGGTCTGCGCGCGCTCCAGTTGCCCTTCGTGACGCGCGAGCCGCGCCATCTCGATCAGGCTTGGCGCATAGCGAGGTACCCGCGCAAGCGAACGTTCCAGCGTCTCGGCGGCAACCTGAAACCGGCCGCGCAGGCGCATCAGAAAGGCGTACGCCGTCAAAGCGCTGGCATCGCCGGGCGCCATCGCCAGCCAGGTATCGATTTCGCGTGAGGCATGGATCAGATCGCCCTTCAGGAGACGCTGCTGGATACGCGAAAACGGTGTGTCCGGGGTTGCCATGGGCTAGCGGAGAGGCCTCGCCATCAAATCGTCGAGCAGCGCGGCATAGGTGGTGACCAGTTGCCGGTTGTCCGGCAGATAACGGGCAATCTCCGTGCGTTGCCGCTCCCGATACCACGAAGCGTGGGCGTCGTGCGTCTCGATGGCTTCGATCAGGCGGCGCGCGCCCTCTTCCGCGTCGTTATCGCGGTAGTAGTAACCGAGGTCTGCGCACAGGTGCGCGTTGTGTACCAACGCGTAGCCCTGCCAGCAAACTTCGAGATAAAAATAGTTGAGCGGATTTTCGAGTTGATGCGAAACGACGATATCGGTATTTTCGGCCAGAAAAACCGGTGTTTCATGACGCCCCAGGAATACGGCCTTGTGCGCACGCACGATATCGAGTTGATTCATCAGGGTGATGAATTCCATGCTCTCACGCGCGATCTGGTCGGCGTTCGTCACCTGCAGTATGGCGATGCTGTCGGGCCGCCGGCGATACGCCAGTTCCGCAATCAACGCCGGATACAGGCAAAACTTCACGACATTGATGTTCGGCTCCATCACGCTCAGGCGCTTCGGACCGTTGCCCGGCCGATACGCTCCCCCATCCGGCAAATTCCCGGCACGTTCGTCGAGAAACTGCGGACTCCAGATAAATGGCACAACCCGCCCGGTCTGCCTGCGCAGGACCTCGAAGTAGGAGCGGCTGATATTCGCCACCTGCGGAATGATCCAGATATCGTCATAGCGCTGGTTGACGAAAAGATTCTCGCCCCACATCGGCTTGCGGAACAGCACCGACTCCATCGCATGAACATATTCGAAGCCGCAGCAGTAGGACACGATCCGCGCGCCGCGCTGCTTGAGATATTCGGTCTGCGCCGGATCGATCTGTCCGCCCAGTTCGATCAATACGTCGATGTCATCTTTCGCCGCATCGAAGGACTGCGTAGGATAGCGCGCCAGATCCCAAGGCAAGGCCGGAGTAATTGGCACCTGCGTCGTATTGACGAGCACGGCGCTGGCCACCTGCGAACAATTCCGCAAAGCTTCCGCCAGAAAAACGGCGTTTTGCTTGATGCCGTTATTCCACAGCGTTTCAGCCTCGTGATGCAAGCCAATCGTGATGCCGATCCGTAACCCGTTCATGGTCGAATGATTTCCGTCGCGTTCATGTCATTGCAACCCGGTCGTGAAGATCGTATCGGCATCCGGGCCAGGCGTGACAAACCGCCTGACCGCTCAACCGCCTCGCCCCGGAGCCCCCGCCGAGAACTTCACGTACCGGCGGATCACGAGGCAGCCCACCTGCTCGTCGATCAGCGACACCGACGAGCCCGGATCTTTGGTGTCGGTGTAAACCATCATATGGGGCAGCAATTTCGTCGCGCGATAGCCGGCCAGCTCTTTCTTGGCCACAACCTGGCAACCCAGGGGCGCGACCGAAATGCGCTCTGCCGAGACCGAGCACGAACCGTCGGCCTCGGGCACGCCCGTTATCGACATTGCCGCGTTGCTGTCGGGAAACTCCAGCCCGATCAGCGAGAAGACCGTGCTGTTCCCCGCGCGGGTACGGTCCCAGTCGAACAGCACGTCGTTATTGCTGGCTCCCTGCACACCGAGCGTCGACAATGCCGTCATGGCCGGCAAACAATTGCGAACCCCAACCGAAGTCGCCGCGACGACCAGCGAATTACGCGGCCCGGCCTGCCCTTGTGGCACGAGCACCCCTTGCGCAAATGCCCCGGCGCTCAGCAGCAACAGCGTGGCGGCCAGCACGAGCTTGTGGATCATCCGGATCGTTGTACGAAATGAACTCATGGATACAGCGCCGCAATGGCTTCCGTATAGATTCGCACATTAGCTTCGCTCACGGGATCCAGTTGCGCGAGAAACGCACGCGCGCTTCGCTGGTACGCGTCGAGATCCGCGTCGTGTTCCGCATAGGCTCGCTGCAAGGCACGGCCGCCTTCCTCGCAATCGAATCCGTCGTAGCGGTACCCGCAATCGCCAATCAGATGCGAGTTATGGATGAGCGGATAGCCGCCATACAGCGCCTCGTAATACACGTAATTCTGCGCGTTTTCCCAATGATGGGTGACTACCGCATCGACATCGGCAGCCACTACCCTGCAGAACGGAAAGCGCCCTTCGAACGAGGTCAGGCCATGCTTCACGATATCGAGGCTGTGTGCGAAGCCGTTGAAACCCGTGTGCTCCTTCATATGGAACGTGTTGTAGGCCCACACACGCTCGAGCATGTCCGGATTGGCACGGTGCGCGGCCTCGCAGGTCAGAAGCGGAACGAAGCTCGTCTTCACCATACAGATGTTCGGCTCGAAAATGCCCGCCCGCCAGCGCCTGCGGCCGGGGCGGTAGCCGAAGCGAACACCCTCCGGCAGCTTTGCGGCTTCGCGCTCCAGCACGAACGGACTCCACAGATGCGGCATCACCCGCACCGGCGTACGGAATGTGCTGCGGAAATACGGCACACAGGTCTTCTCGTATTCCGCGAGCGTCCACACCTCGTGATAAGGCGCCCCCGTGATCAGCAAGCCATTCGGCTTGTCGAACACCATGCGCTCGATGTCGATGACATAGTCGTTGCCAACCCGCATCGACACGATCTTGCCGCCGCGCTCGCGAAACGCCACGACCCACTCGCGCGCAAGCTGGGCGCTCATTTCGATCATGACGTCGAGCGTCGCCGCGGCTTCGTTCATGTCGATGAGCGGCACCGGCGAATCGGCCAGGAAATGCTTCGCGTCGGCGGGTTCGCCGTCGCCGCCGCCCGCCACCAGATAAGTCATTTCGACCAGCGGCGAACGCATGAGCAGCATCACCAGGAAAATGCAGTTCTGGTAGATCCCGTTTTCCCAGATGGACTGCTCGCCTTTGCGCACGAATATCGACACGCCCACGCGCAATTTGCGCGGCGTGAGCAGCGAATTTTGCTCGATGCTCATGATGTGCTCACGGCCTGGCGAGTAAATTTCGCGTCGCGGCACAGATGCAACAATCTCGACGCGTACTCGTCGAGATTGGGCTGGCTGAAGGGATTCACGGCGTCGAACACCCGGCGCGAGCGGGCACGATAGTCGTCGAGGCCGCTTTCATGCCCGGCCGCCGCGCGCAGCAGTTGCTCCGCGCCTTGCAGCGCATCGAAGTCGGGATAGTAATAGCCCGCATCCTTTAGCCAGGGGGAATTGTGGATCAGCGGGTAATCGCCGTACAGCGCGTCCATATAACTGTAATTCTGGTCGTTCTGCCATTGATGCGAAACGACGGCGTCGGCGTATTGCGTCATGAAGCCGACGATATCGTGCCGCCCATGAAACGTTGCCTTGTGCTGGCGAACCAGATCCAGCGAGTTGGCAAAATAGAGCATGGTCGGATGATCCTTGAGGTGCAGCGTGTTGAGCACGTGCATCGCCGTTACCGTGGCGGGTGCGGCACGGTACGCCTCGTCGCAGACCAGCATCGGAATGCTCGAAGTCTTCGCGACGGAAATGTTCGGCTCGAAGATCGCCACGCGCAGGCCGCGGGACTCGCCGGTCTCCCCCGGCGTGCGGGGCTGGTAGCCGTACGGAACGCCCAGCACCGCTGCCACCTCCCGTGCGCGTTGCTCGACGAATTGCGGATGCCACAAATACGGCACCACGTGCACCGGGCAGCGATGAAGCACCCGCTGAAAGCTCGCGAAATCCCGATACTCGGGCAGCACCCATATCTCGTCGCAGCGGTTTGGACGCGAAAAATGTGTAGGCTTGCCAAATACTGCCGGCTCGGCAAGTCCGGCAAACGGCTGGCCGCAGCAGTAGAACACCACCTTCTTCCCGCGCGCGCGCATCAGGTCCAGCCATTGGACGTCGAGCGCGCCCCCCATCTCGACAATGACATCGACTTCGTTCGTTGCCTCCGGAGTCCTCATGATTCTCAGATCCAGCGAATTCATGTTGACCTGAGGCGGCATCACACCCTGATCGCCGACGTCGATCAGCGAGACCGACGTCACGAAGGGCAGCCGTTGAAACAGCCCGGCGAGAAAAATGATGTTCTGTCCGAGACCATTCTCCCAGATGTTCTGGTCCTCGTGGGTCACGACAGAAATTCCGATGCGCATGCTTTCTTAACCCGTCGATCAAACGATTACCCGCGTTCCGGTCGTGCCGATACTGTATTACCAGGAGTAGCCCACCCCAGCGTTGTACAGCACATGGTTGCCGCCGCTGGTGGTGCTGACCCCCATCTTCACGATCGTGTTCTCGGTGATCCGCGCACTGCCGCCAATGGCCAGTGCCGTGTATCCCCCGTAGTTGCCGACGCCGGCACCGAGCTGGAACGACTTGCCTTGCTCCACCTGCGGCAGCGCGGCCAGCGCGCCCGCCATTGCGATGCCCGAGTAGGCGGTCTGCGCAACCTGGTTGATAGTTTGCTGAACGCTTTGCAATTGTGCAACGTTTACCGCATCGGTCGGGTTCACGCCCGGCGCGACGTTCGAGATAGTTCTCTCGTTGCCCGGCGAGCCGACCGAAACCGTATTGGCCTCGCTCGCCACCGAACCGGCTCCGATCGCCACCGAGTTCGTGGCCGACACTACCGCATTCGCGCCGATCGCCGTCGAGTTCGCGCCGCTTGCCTGCGCCGCAGAGCCGATCGCAACACCATAGTTGCCGCTTGCGTTCGACGCCCCGCCCACCGCCACGGCCTCGGTTCCCGTGGCGCTTGCCGCGCTTGCCGTCGAATTCACCGCGACGTACTTCGAGCTCGTTGAACTCCCCGTGCCCGTGGTTCCGGATTCTCCCGACACCTGAACGGTGATGGCGCCGAGCGCGGATTCGAGTGCGTACAACTGGCTGCCGTTGACGGCATCGGTGCTGGTTGCCGTCAACGCGCCTGCGGCGACGTTGGTCAGCGCGACCTCGGTGGTCGCGCCGACGCCGCCCAGCGTGACACTCGTGTGCGCCGCGTTGTCGTACTGGACCGCGTTGCTGGCCACCGAGGCAACGGCATTCAGTTGGCTGACGTTCACCGCATCGGTTGCCGCAGTGCCGGCGGCAACGCCGGTCAACTGCCGGTTGCCGTCGGTGCCGGCGAAATCGACGGCGGTGCCGCCCGTGCTGGCGCCCACGGTGATCGCGCCGTTGCCGGGCGCGCCGCCCACCTGCTGCACCAGGCCAACCGTGCCGTTGGCAATGCCCGTCGACAGTGCCGTCACGTTGCTGGTCGTGGTGTTCAGGCCCGTGGACAGCGAAGCGACGTTGGTGTTGGTCGTATTGAGGCTCGTCGACAAGGAAGCGACGTTGCTGTTGGTGGTGGTCAGTCCCGTGGACAGGGAGGCGACGTTGCTGTTGGTCGTGCTCAAACCCGTCGACAACGAAGTGATGCCGGAGACCGTCGACGTCGACAGCGATGTCAGTTGTCCGAAGTTGACGGCATCGGTCGGATTGACGCCGGCGGCGACGTTGGTGAGCGTCACCGGCGTGGTCGCGCCGACGCCGCCCAGCGTCACGCTCGTGTGCGCTGCATTGTCGTATTGAACCGAATTGGCCACGCCCGTCGACAGCGAGGTGAGGCCGGTCGAGACCGAGGTCGACAGGCTGGTTACGTTGGCGTTGGTTGTGCTCAGGCCGGTTGACAGTGAGCTTACGCCAGTGGACAGCGAGTTGAAACCCGTCGAAGTCGAAGTGGACAGACTGCTTACGGTGCTGTTGGTCGTGCTCAGGCCGGTCGACAACGAGCTGGCCGTCGTCGAAGTCGAGGTCGACAGACTGTTCACCGCGCTGCCGGTTGTGCTCAGGCCGGTCGACAATGAGCTGGCCGTCGTCGACGTGGACGTGGAGAGCGAAGCAAGACCGGTCGATGCCGAGGTCGACAGCGAGCTCAATCCCGCCGAAGTCGAGGTGGACAAACTGCTCACCGTGCTGTTGGTCGTGCTCAGACCCGTCGACAGCGAGCCGAGGCTTGTCGAAGTCGACGTGGACAGGCTTCCCACCGAACTGTTAGTCGTGCTCAGACCGGTCGAGAGCGAGCTGAGGCCCGTCGAGGTCGACGTGGACAGGCTGCTTACCGTGCTATTCGTCGTGCTCAGGCCCGTCGACAGCAAGCTGGCCGTCGTGGACGTGGACGTGGACAGCGAGTTGAAGCCCGTCGAAGTCGACGTGGACAGGCTACTCATCGAACTGTTAGTTGTGCTAAGACCGGTTGACAACGAGCTGGCCGTCGTCGAAGTCGAGGTCGACAGACTGCTCACTGCGCTGCCGGTTGTGCTCAGGCCAGTCGACAGTGAGTTGAGGCCCGTTGAGGTTGACGTGGACAGGCTGCTCACCGTGCTGTTCGTCGTGCTCAGGCCGGTCGACAGTGAGCTGGCCGTCGTGGACAGCGAGCTGAGGCCCGTCGAAGTCGACGTGGACAGGCTACCCACAGAGCTGTTCGTCGTGCTCAAGCCGGTCGACAGCGAGCTCGTCGTCGTGGACGTGGACGTGGACAGCGAGCTGAAGCCCGTCGAAGTTGACGTGGAGAGGCTGCCCACCGTGCTGTTCGTCGTGCTCAGGCCGGTCGACAGTGAGCTCGTCGTCGTGGACGTGGACGTGGACAGCGAGCTGAAGCCCGTCGAAGTCGACGTGGAGAGGCTGCCCACCGTGCTGTTCGTCGTGCTCAAGCCGGTCGACAGTGAGCTCGTCGTCGTGGACGTTGACGTGGAGAGCGAAGCAAGACCAGTCGAAGCCGAGGTCGACAGCGAGGTGAGGCCGGTCGAAGTCGACGTGGACAGGCTACCCACCGTGCTGTTCGTCGTGCTCAAGCCGGTCGACAGCGAGCTCGTCGTCGTAGACGTGGACGTGGACAGCGAAGCAAGACCAGTCGATGCCGAGGTCGACAGCGAGCCGAGGCCCGTCGAGGTCGACGTGGACAGACTTCCCACCGAACTGTTGGTCGTGCTCAAGCCAGTCGACAATGAGCTGGCCGTCGTCGAAGTTGACGTCGAAAGTGAGGTTAGCCCCGTCGACGTTGACGTGGAGAGCGAAGCAAGACCAGTTGAAGCCGAGGTCGACAGCGAGTTAAGGCCGGTCGAGGTCGAAGTGGACAAACTGCCCACCGAGCTGTTGGTCGTGCTGAGGCCCGTCGACAGCGAACTTACGCCCGTCGACAGCGAGCCGAGGCCCGTCGACAGCGAGCCGAGGCCCGTCGAAGTCGATGTCGACAGACTACCCACCGTGCTGTTGGTCGTGCTCAGACCGGTCGACAGCGAGCTAGCTATCGTCGACGTGGACGTGGAAAGCGAGCTCAGTCCAGTCGAAGCCGAAGTCGACAGGCTGCCCACCGAACTGTTGGTCGTGCTCAAGCCCGTTGACAGCGAGCCAATACCAGTCGAAGTCGAACTCGACAGGCTGCCCACCGCGCTGTCAGTCGTGCTAAGCCCCGTCGAAAGCGAAGAAATCGCGCCCGACGTAGACGAAAGCGTACTGGACAGAGACGTTACCGAACTATTGGTCGTGGAGAGTCCCGTGGACAGCGACGACACACCCGTCGACAACGAGCTGATCCCTGTCGAAGTCGACGTCGACAGGCTGGTGATGCCCGACAAAGTCGTACTGGCAACAGCGTAGAGCTGGCTGCCGTTAACCGCGTCGGTACTGGTCGCGCTCACGAGGCCAGCCGCCACGTTCTGAATCCGGCGCTCATTGCCAGGCGTACCCACGCTGACGACACCCGCCGCCGAGCTGGTGCCGGCATAGGTACCGAACGTGGTTCCAGCAATTGTAGTACTACTGACTACTCCGGTGCCGCCAGTCACCGAATTGGCGGTACCGGTCGTAACAGCAGCCGATCCCAGTGCGACGGAGCCGGCCACGTTGGCCGTGGAACCCGCACCGAGCGCCAGGGCACCGGTCGCGCCGGCGCTGGCGTTCTGACCCATGGCAACGGCACCGTTGGCGCCGGCAGTGGCACCATCGCCAACCGCAACGCTGCTGGCGCCTGAAGCCGACGCATTGGTGCCGGCCGCAAGCGCGTTGACACCTGTCGCACCGTCGTCGTTATAGTTGCCTTGCTGCATACCATTGTCGTTGACGCTGAAATAGTGCGTCGTTGCAGCGGCAATCGCAGTCGATGTCGAGGTCGAAAGTGAAGTGATCCCCGTCGAAGCCGAAGTCGACAGGCTGACTACCGAGCTGTTCGTCGTGCTCAACCCGGTCGACAGCGAGCTGGCCGCCGTTGAAGTCGATGTAGAAAGCGAGCCCAAGCCCGTCGACAGAGAGCCAATACCGGTCGACGTCGAGCTCGACAGGCTACTCACGGTGCTCCTGGTCGTGCTCAAGCCCGTTGAAAGTGAGCTGGCCGTCGTCGAAGTCGACGTCGAAAGCGAACTCAGGCCCGTCGATAACGAGCTAATTCCCGTCGAAGTCGAGCTCGACAAGCTGCCCACCGTGCTGTTCGTCGTACTCAGGCCTGTCGACAATGAACTGGCCGTCGTCGAAGTCGAAGTCGAAAGCGAATTCAGCCCCGTCGACAACGAGCTAATTCCGGTCGAAGTCGAACTCGACAAGCTACCCACCGTGCTGTTCGTCGTGCTCAAACCCGTCGACAACGAACTGGCGGTCGTCGAAGTCGATGTAGAAAGTGACCCGAGCCCCGTAGACAGCGAGCCGATGCCGGTCGATGTCGAACTCGACAGGCTGCTCACCGTGCTTTTGGTCGTGCTCAAGCCCGTTGAAAGCGAGCTGGCCGTCGTCGAGGTCGAAGTGGAAAGCGAGCTCAGACCTGTCGACGTCGAACTCGACAGACTGCCCACCGTGCTGTTGGTCGTGCTGAGCCCCGTCGAGGTTGACGTCGACAGCGAATTTATCGATTGAATCGTCGCAAACAACTGCGATCCGTTGATTGCGTTGGTGCTGGTCGCCGTGATCTGACCGGCCGCGACATTGGTGATCTGACGCTCCGCGCCCGATGCGCCAACACTGACGACGCTCGCCGGACTTGTCCCCGCAAACGAGTACGAAGTATTGCCAATGGTAATGCCGGAGGTCGGACTAGCAGCGGCAGTGACGGAGTTTGACCCAAGCGCGACATCCGAAGCATTCGTCGCAACGGCGTTCAGACCAATTGCCACGCCATTCGAAGTCGAAGCCGTAGCCAGATTGCCGACGGCGACACTGGACGTGCCGGCAGAATCGGAACCGCTTCCGATTGCAACGGAGTTGCTGCCACTCGCGGTTGATCCACCGGATCCCGTCCCCTGACCGCCCCCGATGGCAACAGCAGAGGTCCCGCTTGCGGACGAATCGTCACCCAGTGCAAAGGCACCCATCCCGCTCGACTTCGCACCAGAACCAATTGCCGTGGAACTGGCCGCGGACGCCGTGGCGTTGTTCCCGATTGCGATGGAGTACGGACTGTTCGCGGAGACGACAGCAGATGAGGTGTTCGATCCGATTGCGATGGACGAGGAACTGTTCGAGCCCACCGTTCCGTTACCGGCCGTGTACTGGGCATGAGCAACGTCGACCGCGCAGGACGATAGCAGGATGGCTGCCGCCACCGCCTTCGCGACGGCCGACCTGCTCGGCTTGCCTCGGCCGGAGTCGAGTTCCGATGCAGCTACCCAGGCCCCGAGTGCTTCGTTCCAGATTGATTTATATGATTTGTTCATACTACTAACCAAGTCAGTTTTACCCTGTTCGCTGGAAAACGCGAACTTTGGGAAAGAGGCAATCGAAATTGCGAACGAATACTCGAACAGCCGGCAGCAAGTTTCTGATAATTTCGAGATGCGATTCTATCGGCAATAATTCTCGCGCACCTACAAACAATGCAAAATACATACCCCCAAAACGTCAAATGTTGTTAATTACCCTGTTACTGCCGGCAATACCTTATTCTCCAGATTAAATGCATCTGAGAGTCCCAATCCCCCTCCATCGCCCGCTCCACCTGGTGTTCAAGCTCATATCAACATCTCCACAGAGCAGCCCCTCGTTTTAAACATCACTCTCCCGATCCATTTATCAGACAATATCAAATTGATTACAATCTATAAAAATACCAATCCTCTCCGATTATCTGATTCCTGCGCCCAGGATAATTTCTTCAAGCCGATTTACACAAAACATAGAAAATCGGCGCAAACATCGACGATGTTTAATACGGACGAAGTTGACCGGCCTGCAATGCCAGCCGGCACATCCAGGCAAATCAAAGATTCAGGAAGGAGGGACCGGCCACCGCGAGGGTCATGACGGGCTTGCGGGAGATTCGCTCCATGCCTGTTCAATCGCGCGCAACGCTCCCATCACGATCGACCGGTTGAGCGCGGCTGCCAGCACACCATCGTGCTCCGCGTAGGCCTCACACAAGCGCTGATGATCGGTACACGATCGTTGCATCCGGCCGGGCAATGAGGTGCTCAGATGCCGCAGCCGGTTCGTACGCATGCGCATCGAATCAAGCACGGCCTTGATTGTGCCGTTGCGGCTGATTCGAAGCTCCTCGTCGCGAAACGCGACGTTGGCCCAAAAGTAGCCATCCACGTCACCCTTCGCCGCAACATCGGCAAGCCGACTGTGCGCGCGCCAGAGTGCCTCGATGTCCTCGTCGCCCGCATGCTCGGCAATGGCGAGCGACACCTGCCCATAAAGCAGCGCGCGCAGTTCGTAGATCTCCCTGACTTCCTTCAGTTGCAGGACAGCGACACGCGGACGCCGTCTCGCCTGCCAGTCCACGAGCCCCTCTCGAACCAGCGTGAAGAGCGCCTCGCGCACCGGCGTGCGGCTCACTCCGAAGCGCCTGGCCAGGTCGACGGAATTCAGGTCGTCGCCTGGTTTCAGGCGGCCTTCGATGATTCCCCGTGCCACCCAGTCGACGATCCCGGCAACGGGCGTCAGTTCGTGGTCTTCCGTGAGCGGCATCGCGCTGTCGTCCCTGTCCATCAGGCATTCCTCGAAACGCCCCCGGGAGAAAGCGAAAACGGGGGTGATTGCAAAACCGCATCGCAGTAAGTGTATACACTTAATGCGACTTAGCCCTTGTTAGCATTGACTTAAGATCTATACTGAGTCGACTGTCGACACTAATAGCTGCTATTGCCTGCTCTGGCAAGGAGACGCCATGTACATGGAGCAGCGGATGGCCGGTTCGCCGGGCGTCGAGCCCAGCGTCTCCGCGCGCCTCGACCGCTTGCCGCCAACCCGCTATTTCCGGGGACTCGTCGTGCGCATCGCCATTGGCGGGTGGTTCGAGTTCTACGACATGTTCATGGCCGCCTACATCTCGCTGGGGCTCATCGCAAGCGGCCTGTATCACGCGACCACGAAAGGAGTTTTCGACGTCAACGGCTTCGCGAGCTTTCTCGGCGCGTTCTTTGCGGGCATGTTCGTCGGCACGGTTGCGCTTGGCGGCATCACGGATCGCATCGGCCGGCGGTCCGTCTTCACCTGCGCCATGCTGGTCTACTCGGTCGCGACGTTGATCGCCGCGTTCCAGAACTCGCCCGTGGCCATGGACGCCTGGCGCTTCATCGCGGGCGTCGGCATCGGCGTTCAGCTAATTACTGTGGATACCTATATTTCCGAACTGACGCCTCACCGCACGCGCGGCAAGTACCTGGCATTCAGCATTCTGGTGATCCTGACCTCGGTCCCTACCGTCGCGCTCATTTCCTGGGCGCTCGTTCCGCACACCCTGCTCGGACTTGCCGGCTGGCGCTGGGTGATGATCATCGGCTCCGCCGGGGCCGTGCTGATCTGGTTCATGCGGCGGGGCCTACCCGAGTCGCCGCGCTGGCTCGAAAGCCGCGGGCGCACGGACGAGGCTCGCAGAATCGTCGACGCCATCGAGCACAAGATCGTGCAGGAGACAGGCCGGCCGCTTTCGGCGGCGTGCCCGGACGCCCTTTCGACCGAGGCGGAAGGCGCCGGTTCATGGGCCGAAATGTGGCACGGACGGTATCTGCGCCGCACCATCATGCTGTCGCTTTTCAATTTCTGCCAGACGTTCGGTGTGTACGGCTTCGGCGCCTGGGTGCCGGTGCTGCTCTATTCGAAGGGCATTACGATCACACACTCGCTGTTCTATACGATGCTGATCGCCATCACGACGCCGCTCGGCGCAATTGGCGCGATGGCATGCGCGGAAAAATTTCAGCGCAAGTGGCAACTGGTGGGCTGTGCAATCGTGGTGGCGTGTGCCGGCGTCCTGTTCGGCTTCACGCGCGAGCCGGTCCTGATCCTCGTTTTCGGCAGCCTCGTGACGATCGCCAACAACTGGCTGATCGGCATCTTCCACACCTATCAGGCCGAGCTCTACCCCACGCGCATTCGGGCCCGGGCGGTCGGCTTCGTGTTCAGCTGGAGCCGCGTCAGTTCGATCTTCGTGGGATTCTGGGTGGCGGCGCTGCTCAAGCGCTACGGCGTCCCTGCCGTGTTCGTGCTGATTTCGTTCGCCATGTTTCTGATCGTCGTGGCCGTCGGGGCCCTGGGCCCGCGGACCAACGGCATCCGTCTCGAGGAGTTGTCGCAATGAGTTCCATTGCCGCCGTGTTCGCGCAAGGCATCGACATGCTGGCTGGCCGACCGTTGCCGTCTGCCGTTGCGAACGAGGCAAAGCGTTCGTTCCTCAATGTGGTCGGCACGACCGTCGGTGCGGCTCGCCATCCCGGTGTCGATGCGATACTCGCGGCCGCACGCGAACTTGGCGGCGGCACGATTGCGCCCGTGCTCGGGCGTACCGAACGCGCCGACGTGCACTTCGCGGCGCTCGCCAACGGCTTTGCGGGTCACGTCGACGATTTCGACGACACGCATCTGGCAACGGTCATTCATCCGGCGGCGTCGGTGCTGGCCGTCCTGACGGCACTGGCTCCGCAAACGCGGCCGACTGGCGAGCGAGCGTTGCGGGCGTTCGCCCTTGGCTGCGAGGCGCAACTGCGTGTCGGCATGTCGATCTCGCCCGAGCACTACGATCGCGGCTGGCACATTACGGGAACCTGCGGCGTCATAGGCTGTGCCGTGACGGCCGCGTTGCTGCTCGGGCTGCGCGAAGCCCAGCTCGCCGATGCCATCTCGATCGCAGCATCGATGTTCGTTGGTCAGCGCGAGGCGTTCGGCACGATGACGAAGCCCTACCATGCAGGCAAGGCAGCCGCCAATGGCATTGCCGCCGCGCGGCTTGCGCAAAGCGGCCAGCGCGTCGCGCCGGGCGTCTTCGAAGCGGCTGGCGGCTATTCGCATTCGCTCTCGACGAAGGTGGACTTCGCGCTGATGAACGACGCATTCGGCGAACGCTGGGAACTGCTCCTCAACACGTACAAGCCGTATCCCTGCGGAATCGTCGCGCATCCGGCAATCGACGGCGGTCTGACGCTCTCGCGGCAGATTGCGGACATCAGGGAGATCGACGCAATCAAGTTGCGCTGTCACCCGCTCGTGCCTGAACTGATGGGCAATGCGCAGCCCAACGACGGGCTGCAGGCGCGCTTCAGCGCGATTCATGGCGTCGCTGCGGCCCTGTGCGACCGGCAAGTGGGACTGGCCCAATACGAGGACAGCCGTGTGACTCGTGACGACGTCAAGGCGCTGCGTGCTCGCATCACGCTTGCGCCGGACCCAGGCGTCGATCGCGACGAGGTGTTCATCGAGGCACGCATGAAGGATGGCTCGACGGTTACGCATCATGTCGAGCACGCGCGCGGCAGCCTCGCAAAGCCGCTGACCGACGATGAATTGCTCGACAAGGTTCGGCTGCTTGTCGACCCGGCTCTGGGCACAGGCGCAGCGGCGCGTGTCGCGGATTTTATTGGTCATATCGAAAGCGCCGCCAGGCTCGACGCCTTGTTTTCGTTATGCACTCCCAACAAGGACCCGCACCATGCATAGTCCCGCCGCACATTCCGACGTATCCGAGGCACTGACGAAGCTGGCGGTATCGACGCCCGGCACCCATGCACTCGATGCCGCCCGCTCAGCCATTGCACAAGCCTGGTTGCAGGTGGGTAGCACACATGAATCGGATACCGCACTACGGGCACTGAGCGAAGGCAATCTCAACGACGCCCGCTTGAGCGCCTGGGAGATTGGGACCACGTTGGCCAGTCACAGCGAGCCACAGGTAGCAACGCCGGTAGTCGGTGCGGCCATGGCGATGGGCCTCCGTATCCAGGCTTCGGAAGACGACATCGCGGCAGCGGTCGCCGTCGGCACGCAGGCTGCGGAAAGACTGCTGGCCGCCGTCGACAGCGAAGGCTTCCGCGCGCGCTGGAACGTTGCCTCGTCATTGGGCATCCTGGGCGCAACGCTTGCCGTCTCCCGTCTGCTCGGACTCGATGAACTTCGCATGCGTCACGCGCTCGGCATCGCGGCGACCCAGGCGGCCGGCCTTGCCCGCAACGTCGGCCAACCAATGGGCGCGCTGGAAACGGGCAAGGCGGCGGCGGACGCCGTCGAAGCCAGCCTGCTCGCGAAACATGGCGTCACGAGCGCGCCCGCCTCCATCGACGGGCGACGCGGGCTGGCCGCGCTCATGGCCTCGCGATTCGATGCGAATGCGATCACCGCAAACAAGGAGGAATTGTCGTGACCCGGCTGATCCTGATGATGCTCCTCGTCTTGCTGTCGATCGGGACAGCAGCCGCGGCGCCGGAGGTCGAACTCCACGATGGCAAGTTAAGCGGCAGCACCGAGGGAACGGTACAGGTGTTCAAGGGCATCCCCTACGCGGCGCCGCCCGTTGGCGACCTGCGGTGGCGCGCCCCCAAACCACCGGTACCCTGGAGCGGCGTGCGCGATGCGACGCAGTTTGCCGCAAGCTGCGAGCAGTCGCGCCGCAATCCTGGCGAGGTGATTCCCTGGACGGCGGAGTATCTGTCCGACCCGCCGTTCAGCGAGGACTGCCTGTACCTGAACGTCTGGACGCCCTCGCTGCGCCACGACGCCCGCTTGCCGGTCGTCGTCTGGCTTCACGGCGGCGGATACGTCGAGGGCTCGGGCGCGGTCCCGGTCTACGATGGCGCACAGTTGGCCCGGCGCGGCATCATCGTCGTCACCATCAACTACCGGCTTGGCCTCTTCGGATTCCTCTCCACCCCGGATCTCGACGCGGAACACGACGGTTCGGGCGAGTTCGGCATGATGGACCAGGTTGCGGCGCTGCGATGGGTCCAGGCCAATATTTCCCGCTTCGGCGGAGATCCCTCGCGAGTGACGATCGAGGGGCAGTCCGCGGGCGCGATCTCCGTCCATCATCTGTTGGCCGCGCCCTCCGCAAAGGGGCTCTTTGCGCGCGCCATCGCCGAAAGCAATTCGTGGTCTCATACCGAACTGGCTCCGCTCGCCGAGGCCGATGCACTGGGCGAAAAGCTGGTCGGCCTGACGGGCGCGCAGGACCTGACCGCGCTGCGTGCCGTTTCCGCGGATCAGTTGATCGCCTTGCAGACCGACCCGCGCCTTGGCCAGAACGCCCACTTCTGGCCGGTCGACAACGGCAGTTTCATTCCGCCCGGCACCGTCGAGCGAACCGACGTTCCGGTGCTGCTGGGCTCGAATCACGACGAAGCCAGTGCGTTCAGTCCTGCCTGGCAAATCGCCACGACGACCGCGTATCGGCAACTGTTGCAGGAACACTACCTGCCCTACGCCGACCGCTTCGCAGCGCTGTATCCGGCGCAGACCGATGCCGACGTCTCCGCTGCCGTACGGCATCTGCTGGCGGACTCGGCTACCGCGGGCGTGATTGCCTGGTCGCAGGCTCGCGGCGAGCGGGCGGCGCCCGCCTACGGCTACCGGTTCGACCATCCCGAACCCGGACCGCTTGCCGCTCGTTTCGGCACCTTCCATAGCGCCGAGATTCCCTACGTCTTCGGCACGATGGACGTGGGCAACCGCCCCTTCACGGCAAAGGACCATGCGATCTCCCGTGTGGTTCAGTCCTACTGGGTGAATTTCATTCGTACCGGCAATCCAGACGGCGCTGGCCTGATGAAATGGCCACCGCTCGATAGCGGAAATTTCATGCTACTGGGCAACAAGCAAGCGGTCACGCCGCTGCTGTCGCACGACCAGCGTGAGGCCTTCCGCCTGTGGCTGAACGCCGGCGGCAAGATTGGCCTCTTCTGAAACGAAGCAATCCTGATCATGTCCACAACATTCGACAGGGCCCGCGCCGCGGGCCTTCGCGCTGCCCTCGTCCTGTGCGTTGCCGGTTCCCTCGCCGCATCGGCCTTTGCCGCCGACCCAGTGGAAGTCGCGATTGCCGACGGCACGCTGCGCGGAAGCGCGGAAAGCGGCATGGCCGTTTTCAAGGCCATTCCTTATGCTGCAGCGCCCGTGGGCCCATTGCGCTTTGCGCCTCCTCGGCCGGTACCGTCCTGGCAAGGCGTGCGCGACGCCACCCATGACGCGCCGGCCTGTGCGCAACCCGCCTCCGGAGACCCCGCCGGACGGGCGAGCGACAACGAAGACTGCCTCTACCTTAATGTCTTCGCGCCGGCCGCACACGACACGCCGCGCCCCGTGCTGGTGTGGATTCACGGCGGAGGCTGGCAGGAAGGCTATGCGAGCGCCAGCCAGTACGATCCTTCGGCGTTGGTGCACGAAGGCGGCATTGTCGTGGTCAGCATCGATTACCGGCTCGGTCCATTGGGCCTGTTGGCGCTACCTTCGCTGGACAGCGGCAACGCGCTATCCGGCAACGAGCTGATTCGCGATCAGCTGGCCGCATTGCGATGGGTGCAGCGAAACATCGCCGCGTTCGGCGGCGATCCGGCACGGGTCACGGTGGCCGGCGAATCCGCAGGTGCGAATTCGGCGTTGGCGCTGCTCGCGTCGCCCCGGGCGAAAGGGTTGTTCCAGCGTGCGATCGTCCAGAGCGGCGTCGATGACGCTCACGTCAATTCGCGAAAGACGGCCTACGCTGCGGGCGAAAAGCTCGCGAGCGACCTGGGGTGTCCTGCTGGCGCAGAGCAGGCCACCTGCCTGCGGGCCCTGCCGGTCACCTCGATTCTCAAGGGCTGGCGCAAGATGCATCTGGTACAGGATCCTGAACTGCTGCCAGTCGATCCCTATGCCGCGTTCCAGCAAGGAACGTTCAACCGGATGCCTGTGCTTGTGGGCACCAATCTGCATGAAGACTACCTGTTCGCCTCAGGACAGGAAGCGCAGTTGAACCGCAAGCTCAACGCCAAAGACTACGCAGCAGGCCTGGAATCCACCTTCGGGCCGCTCGCCAAAGCAGCAGAGACGCTTTATCCGCTCGACAAGTCGGCATCGCCGGCTGCCGCGCTGGGCGATGCCGTGGGCGATCTGCGATTTTCCTGCTATATCGACATGGCGCGTCAAGACATGTCCCGCTACACAACGGTATTCGGCTACGAACTCGACCAGCCGGATCCGCCTCAGCAGCAGCCGCGCAAAACCTGGTCGCTGGCAAACACGTCGTACCACACCACCGATCTGGGCTATCTGTTCGACAATGCCAATGGCCCGCTGCAGGGCAAGGACGCGATGCTCGGGCGGCAGATGCGCGCGTACTGGATCAATTTCGTACGCGATGGCAATCCCAATGGTTCCGGTCTGCCCAGGTGGCCGCAGTTTGCGGCCAGCCGTCCGCTGATTCGCAGGCTCTCGACTTCCGGCGGGGTCACAGCCGATTTTGCGAGCCGTCATCATTGCCCCGCAGCCGAGGACGCCGGTCTGGTTACGCGCAGTTGGCCCTGAATGGACCCTGGGTTGCCCCGAAATTGGGCATTGCCCGGCAAGCCGTTAGCTGAACTTGTGCTGCGGCGACGTGTTCGACGCCGTCGAGCTACCCGCTGTGGGGTCAGGCTTCAGCACAGGGACACCGCCGGCTGCGCCCGGATCCAAAGCCGACACGGGAAAGAGAACGTTGGAGGAGTAATGCAGGCAGACCCACTCCACCTTACTGGGACAAATCGGATCACTTTCAGATAGCCAACGGGTGCCGCAGTGGCCGCACCGGTAATACCGCACCATGATGGCGGGCCGCCGAAGCCGGCGCATGCGCACCGGGTTGCGCGTCTCGACCAGCCCGTCATGGCCGGTCGGATCTGGACTCTCCTGCATTCCGGTGCACGCGTCGCAGGTCATGGGCATTGATCTGGCGGTGGAGGGTCCACGCACTATAGCACGCGGTGCCGGACCGCCCTGGAGGCGTCCTGGCTCAATGCCGGCGCGTACAGCGGATCGGCTCCCATCTCGTCGAGCGTCTGATGAGTCGAGAGCGGGCCGTCGATATGCTACGGATACGGACTATGCGCCACCCGACCGGCGACGGGTCTCGCGCAAGCGCCCTACGATACCCTGTGGAAAGTAATAAACGCAGAGAATGAACAGCAACCCGAGCCACAAAAGCCAGCGCTCCGGATCGAAGAGGCGCGACAGGACCGGCACTGCCGATACGGCGTGGCTGGCGAAGCGCATCAGGTCTTGCAGATAGGTCTGCGTGACGACGAACAACGCTGCACCGACGGCCGCGCCATACAGTGTGCCCATCCCGCCTATCACCACCATGAGCAGGATATTGACCATGACGTTGAGCGATAGCGACGTGTCGGGACCGTTATAGCCGAGCCAGAGCGCCATCAGGGCTCCGGCCAGCGTGGCGAACAGGGCCGAGAGCACGGTGGCGACGGTGCGATAGACGAAGGTGCGGTAGCCGATCGCCTCGGCGCGGAACGCGTTTTCACGTATCGCCTGCAGAACGCGCCCGAACGGCGAATTGACGATGCGCAGCAACACGAGGAACAGCACCAGCGCGATGGCAAAGACGAAGTAATACGCAAGCAGCCGGCCATCGGGATGCACGCCGAACCAGCGCCGCTCGCCGAGCGAGAAGGCTGGGCTGAGCCACCTCGGCACGCTGAAGGTCAGACCATCCTCGCCGCCGGTCCAGTCGGACAGGCGCGAGACCAGCCCGCCAAAAGCCGTGGCCACCGCGAGCGTGATCATCGCGAAGAAGATCGCGCGCACCCGCAGCGAAAACACCCCGATCAGCGCCGCCAGCACCAGGGAGACGGCAAGCGCGGCGCACGTGCCAAGGAGGAGCGACGCCCAACCGGGCTCGAAGCGCGACATCGCAATCGCCACCCCATAGCTGCCGATGCCGAAGAACATCGTGTGGGCGAACGAAACAATGCCGGTGTAGCCGAGCAACAGATCGTAGCTCGCCGCGAGCACGACGAAGATGCAGATCTTCGCCGCAGTGTCGATGGCGCGCGCGCCCGTGAACAGAAACGGCGCAAAGGCCAGCGCAAACAGCAGCGCCGCCACGAGACCGGAGAGCGTGCGGCTGCCGGGCAGGTCGGCAGAAAGCAGTCGATTCATCAACGTTACGCTCCGCATTCAGCGCCGGGCCACGGGATAGAGCCCCTGCGGGCGCCAGAGCAGGACCAGCATCATCAGGGCGATATCGGAGAACATCGCCACCTGGGGGAAGAGGAAGCTCGTGTAGTTTTCCATCAGCCCGATCAGCAAGGCGCCGATGAAACAGCCGGTGGTCGAGCCGAGCCCGCCGATAATGACGACCATGAAGATCAGCACGTTGAGCTGGGCGCCGATCGTGACCGAAACGTTCTGCTGGTAGAGTCCCCAGAGCGCGCCGCCGAGTCCGGCGAGCGCCGCGCCAACCACGAATACGCCGATGAACACGCGATTGATCCGGTAGCCGAGCGCTTCGACCATTTCGCGGCTTTCCACGCCGGCGCGGATCAGCAAGCCGATGCGCGTGCGGCTCAGCACGAGCAGCATCGCCACGAACACGGCCAGTCCCAGCGCCATGGCGAGCAGACGATACTTCTCGATCGCCGCGCCGCCCAGCAGGACAGCGCCTTCGAGGTGAGCCGGCACCGCCAGCGCAATGTCCTGGCCGCCCCAGATCACCTTGATCGCTTCCTGCGCAACGATCATGCCGCCCATCGTGACGAGGATCTGCTTGAGGTGCTGGCCGTAGACCGGCCGCACGGCCAGGCGCTCGAACACGAAACCGATGGCGGCCCCCGCCGCCATCGCGGCGAAGGCCGCGAGACCGAGCACGCCGAGATTCAGGCCCATGCTGTCCGCGGAGCTCCATGCGGCCAGCGGCAGCATGACCGATGCGCCCACATAGGCCCCGAGCGCCACGAAAGCCCCATGGCCGAAGTTGAGGACGTCCATGAGGCCGAACACGAGTGTCAGGCCCGACGCGACGACGAAGATGATCATGCCCATCGCCAGTCCCGCCACGCTCAGCGTGAACCAGGTCGATCCGCTGCCGACGAGCGGGTACGCGAGCACGATCACGAGCGGCACCAGCGCGAGCGGGATCCAGTCGAGCCGCGCTTGGGGCAAGGCAGCAGGCGCAGCCGCTGCGCCTGCCTGAGACTTCGGGGTAACGGTGCTCACGTGTTTGGGTCTCCTCTTTATCCGGATCGCAGCGGCTCACCGCGGATCACTGGTGCGCCGCGAGCGACAATCCCAACAAACGTTGCTGCAGCGCTTCGTCCGCGGCAAGGCCGGCCATCGTTCCGCGATGAACGACGCGCCCGTCGTCCATCACCGCGACCGTGTCGCCCACCGAGCGCGCCATATGGAAGTTCTGTTCGACCAGCAGGATCGAGATCGCGGTCTGCCGCAGTTCGAGGAACACTTCGATCATGTTCTGGATGATCGCGGGCGCGAGCCCCTTGGTCGGTTCGTCGACGATCAGCAACTGGCGCGGCTCGATGATGGCGCGCGCCACCGAGAGCATCTGCTTCTGGCCGCCCGACAGCACGCCCGCGCGCTGGCGCCAGAACGTCTTGAGCGCCGGAAACATGCGGAACACCCAGTCGAGCCGTTCGGAGTCCAGATCGCCGCTGCGCGCCGCGAGCCGCATGTTCTCGGCAACGGTCAGGTCCGCGAACACGCCCATGTTTTCGGGCACATAGGCAATGCCGGCACGCGCGATATCCGCCGTGCGCTGTTTCGCGATCGGTACGCCGTCGAACTCGATGGTGCCCGCGCTCGGCCGCCACATGCCCATGATGGTGCGCAGCGTCGTGGTCTTGCCGGCGCCGTTGCGGCCCAGCAGCATCGTCACGCCGCCGCGCGGCACCTCGAAGCTCACGCCGTGCAGGATGTGATACGGGCCGATGTGGGTCTCGACGTCATGCAGCCTCAGGATGGGGTTCTCGGTCATGGCAGGCCTTCGGGTCAGGACGCGACGCCCAGATAGGCCTGCTGCACGATCGGCGAGGCCATCGCCTCGGCCGGATCGCCGTCGGCCACGAGCGTGCCGTTGTGCAGCACGATAATGCGGTCGGCGAGCGAACGCACCACGTCCATCTTGTGCTCGACGAGCAGCACGATCTTGCTGCTGTCGCGCTTGATTTCGTGAATCAGGTCGAGGATCACCGGCACCTCGTCGACGCTCATGCCGGCCGTGGGTTCGTCGAACATGAAGACGCGGGGTTCGAGCGCGAGCATCATCGCCACCTCCAGCTTGCGCTGATCGCCATGCGGCAGCGAAGCCGCCGGGAGATGCCGCTTTTCCGCCAGCGCCACCCGCTCGAGGCAGGCTTCGGCCTGCTCGCGCAGCGCGCGATGCGCACTCCACACCGAGAGCAGATCGAACGCCT
Source organism: Paraburkholderia sp. AV2 (assembly GCF_054968425.1). Lineage (NCBI taxonomy): Bacteria > Pseudomonadati > Pseudomonadota > Betaproteobacteria > Burkholderiales > Burkholderiaceae > Paraburkholderia > Paraburkholderia sp. AV2. Next base: position 36,029 of record NZ_JBANLK010000003.1, on the reverse strand, counting down.
TGTGCCGGCGCGCCTGCACGGCGAGCCGCACGTTCTCGAACACTGAGAGGCGCGGAAACAGGTTGGTGAGCTGAAAGGCGCGGCCGATGCCGCGTCGCGTCTTCGCCGGCACCGGGAGGCGCGTGACGTCTTGACCGTCAAGCAGCACGTGGCCGGCGCTCGGCGGCAACTGCCCCGAGATCAGGTTGAAAAAGGTCGTCTTGCCGGCCCCGTTGGGGCCGACGATGCACGTCAGTTCGCCCGCCCGGAACGTGCACGACACCGCATTGACGGCCACATGGCCGCCAAAGCGGATCGTCAGTTCGCGCGTTTCGAGCGTCCTGCCGGGTGTGCTCCCGGGCGTGCTCACTGATGGTTCTCGATGGGCACGTCCATGTCGGAGGCCTTGATCTCGTTGACCAGCTCCGGCACGGCCCACGTCAGCTTCGGATCGACCGCGATCTTGAAGTGATACATGGACTGCATGGCCTGGTGGTCCTGCTTGCGGAACGTCATCGCCCCCTTCGGCGTCTCGAACGACATGCCTTCCATCGCGCCGATCAGCTTGTCGGCATTCGGGTCGCCGCCGGTCTTCTTCAGCGCGTCGACGAGCGCGATGCCGGCCGCCACGCCGCAGACGGTAAAGAAGTCGGGCGGTTCCTTGTAGCGCGCTTCATAGGTGGAGACCAGCCAGTCGTTGGCCTTGTTCTTCGGGATGCCGTAGTAGTAATACGTTGCGCCTTCCATGCCCGGGAAACGCTTGTATGCAGCAAGCGCCGGCAGGATGTTGCCGCCCGTCGCGATCTGGATGCCGTAGCGCTGCGGATCGAGATCGGCGATCTTGAACGGATTGCCCTGCCCGGCCCACAGAATGAAGATGACCTTGCGGCCGGGTTGATCCTTCAGCGAATCGAACAGGTGTTGGGCCGCGGCCGTGAAGTCGGTCGTATTCAGCGGCAGGTACTCTTCGTGCACGACCTTGGCGTTCTTCAGCGCGCCCTTGAAGGCCTTGATGCCGTCACGCCCGAACGCATAGTCCTGTGCCAGCGTGGCGATTTCCACGCCCGGCTGGTCGAGCGCCCGTGCATTCGCAATCGCGTCCTGCGAGGAATTGCGCGCCGAGCGGAACACATAGCGGTTCCAGTTCTTGCCGGTGACCGAATCGGCCACGGCCGAGTCGACGAGCAGGACCTTCTGGTACTGCTGCGCGATCGGCTCCATCGCCAGCGCCTCGCCGGAGCCGGTCGCCCCGACGGCAACGTCGGCGTGGTCGTCGTTATACGCCGCTTCGAGCTGCGCGCGGGCGACATCGGGCTTTCCCTGGGTATCCTTGTGAATGACGACGAGCTTGTGACCGTCCACGCTCATCGTGCCCTGCGTCTCGTACTCGATGCCCAGCATGAGCCCCGTGTCGGTTTGCTTGCCGTATACCGACAGCGGGCCGCTGTCGTCGTAGACGTGTGCGATCGTGATGTCCGTCGCGGCGCCCGCGCTGCCTGACGCCAATCCCGCCACCGCGAACAGCGCGCATACCGCCAGTTGCCTGCCGTGCATCTGTGTCTCCTGGGTTGAGTTTGTTGTCGTTCTGTGCATTCAAGGCGCCGCGAAACCGGCGCGTTCGGCAATCGCAACAATATGGGCGACGAATGCATTGTCGTCAACGTTCTCGAGACCGCGAAACGCAACGCCAGGTGGAGAGGAAACGCGTTGCCACGCGAAGGCAAACGGTGCCGACGCAACTTTCCTCTCACCGTCGAAGACTTGTGACTTCCACCAATAGGAGAACCGCACGATTTCGGCTAGCCTGCGGCGGCGCTGCTTGCGCGCCGCGCGCGGCAGACCCGGATCAGAACCGCGTCAGAATGCCCGCGAACACGCCCGTTTGTGAGCCGCCAAAATTCGGATCGGTGCGGGTGTTCGCCGCGCCGCTCGCTGGGTCGTTGACCTCGTTCGCGCCATAGGGATCGCTATAGCCGTCGCCCAGCCCGATATTGGAAGTCGAGCTGTTGCGCACGGTCGCCACTTCCGAATAGAACGTGGTGCGCTTCGAGAGCGCGTACGTTGCCGTCAACGTGTAGAGCGTGGCGTTGCCGTTGCCGTGGTTCGCGTTCGTGTGATAGACGGCCGCGCCGAACGACGTAAAGGCCGTCACGTTCCAGCGTGCGCCAAGCCATTCCTGCTCGGCCTGGGTTGGCAGCGACGTACCCGAAGGCTGCGCGGTCGGCGCGCCGTCGCCGAAGTAGCCGACATTGGACGCCTGCGGCGCGTCGAGCAACTGATAGCCGCCGTAGAACGTCACCCCGCCGATCGTGTACGTGCCGCCGGCCATGATCGAGCGCGAGTTCACGTAGACGTTGTCGAACTGGCCATTGCTGTCACGAATCTCGTCGTAAATCGCCATCAGGCGCGCACTGCCGATGTCGTAGAGAAACTCGATGCCGTCCGAGCGCCCCTGCGGACCGCCAAGCTGCCCCGGGCCGCTGCCCGGATTGCCCGCGTTCCATGTGGCGCTATTGGTCAGATCGTACTGCCCCTTCACCCGCAGGCCGCCCAGCGTCGGCGACGTATATTCGAACCCGTTCGAAGCCGTCGACCAGTTGCGGCCACGCACCAGCGTCTGGATGCCATAGAGCATCATCAACTGCGGGTCGAGTTCGAAGCTGTCCTGCTGAAGTTCGTACTCGCCCATGTTGCCGACCTTGAACGTGCCCCAGGCGTCATTGGTCGCGCCGACGATCGCCTGCCGGCTGAACAGCGTGCCGCCGAGCTGGCCGTTCAGCGAATTGAAGCCGGCCTCCAGCGTGAAGATGATCTTGGTTCCGCCGCCAATCTCCTCCGAGCCTTTCACGCCGAAACGCGGCACGTCCCAGTTTCCGCTTTCCATCGTGAATGCGTTGCCTTGCGGCATGCCGGTCTGATACTGCAGGCCCGTATCGATGCGACCATAGAGCGTCACGCTGCTTTGCGCATGCGCGGCGCCGGACACGCCCAGTACGGAAGCGAAAAGAAGCCACTTTTTCATGGAACGGATCCCCATTTTGGTGTGAGCACAGCTTTGAAATGAATCGGCTTGCACGCGTTCCGGGATTTCATGGCCGGCCGTTTAAGCAGGAGTCCTTGATGAATCCGTTGCGATGCAGGGATCGTCTGCCTGTTTGCGGGTCATGCGGTCACGTGAGCGGCGCGGGCCGGCGCGGGTCAACCCGTTCACGGCCGCCATCCGCTTGATTGCCCGCAGTGTATGCAGGTCGCGTAGAAAACAAAAACTTATTATTGTTATCTGTCTATAAATTCAATTTATTCTAGCCGGCGTCGTGTGCGGCCCCCGCAGGCGTTGCGCCCGTCGAATCGGTGGCCATAAATTCAATCTTCGATCCTATAAAAAAACAAAATTATTTTTTATTCTGCGGATCCGTATAGTGGTGGCCAGTTTCCAGCGCGCAGGCAAGGCGAGCCGCCCGCGCGGCACTGACATACCGGAGAGGACATGGCGTTAAAGCTTCGCGGCGATCCATTCCCTGCAGATGCGCACATGCGGCCCCCGGTCGTCGTCGGCCAGCGAAATAAGCGCAATGGAGCGCGTGACGCACGGCTTGTCGAGCCGTATCGCGATGAGCTCCGGATCGTGCAGATGCATCGTGTAGAGGCTGGGCAGCACCGCAAGCGCAAGACCGTTGCGCACGAGTGCGTAGAGCGACTCGGTGTATTCCATGCGATAGCTGACGCTCAGGCGCAAATTCTCGGCCATCCCGGTACGTTGCAGCGCGTCGCTCACGCTGCCGCGCACGAATACCGCGAGCGGGCGATCGGTCAGCCGGCTCCAGTTCACCGTGCGGCGCTTCGCGAGCGGATCGTCGCGCCGCGTGACCACCACGATCTCGTCTTCGATGAGCGGCTGGTAGTGCAGCACGGCGTCGGTGTCCGCGACTTCGGGTTCGTGCACGCCAATACCCAGATCGACGCGCCCTTCGCGGATCGCTTCGAGCAACGCGCTGTTGGGCAGATCCTGCACGACGAAGCGCAGCGACGGCTCCCGTTCGCCGAGCGCCGTCAGCGCCTGCATCAGGCGGCCGGCCACCGAGGGAATCAGGCCGATGCGCACGGTTCGCGCGCGTTCGGCGAAGGTGCTGGCCATGTCGTCGAACGTGCCGCGCGCGCTATTGAGCAGGCGTTCGGCGAGCGGAAGCACGCTGGCGCCCGCATCGGTCAGCGTGAGGCGATGGGCCGAGCGGGCGAACAGCGCGCCTCCCAGCAGGTTCTCGATCTGGCGAATCGCCGCGGTCAGGGCCGGCTGAGTCAGCGCCAGTTCGCGGGCGGCCTGCGTGAAGCTGCCGGCATGCGCGAGCACCACGAAGTACTGGATCTGTTTGAGCGTGAGCGCGGGAAGCAGGGATGAGCGGCTGGACATGGCGGGGCGCTGGAAAGACGCGATGCGCAGCAGTATAAGGTTGAACCTCAAGAGGAGAAAATGTTCGATGAGTAAGGACTCTTCCGCCGATTCCGCAACTCCGGGAGCAATCGGCGCGCCGCCCTCAGACGGCGATCGCGGCGCCGTCGCGACCACCGCGGCTACCGTAACTACCGCAACTACGGGCTGGCTGGACCGGCATTTCGCCCTGCGTGCGCGCAATACGACGCCGAGAATCGAGGCGCTCGCCGGCATCACGTCGTTTCTTGCCGCCGCCTATCTGCTCGTCGTGATCCCCTCGCTGCTCGCGACGGGCGGCATGGATCGCGGCGCGGCCACGACTTCGACCATCATCCTGTTCGTCGCGGGCACCCTTTTCATGGGGCTCTATACCAATCTGCCGTTCATGGTGGGGCCGGGTATCGGCGGATCGGTGATCGTCGGCGTCACGCTCGCGGCAACGGAGCACGTCGCCTGGCAGACCGGGCTTGGCATCGCCTTCGTCTCCGGCGCCCTCTTTCTCGTCCTCACGCTGCTCGGCGCGCGCAGCCTCGTGGTGCGGCTGATCCCCGCGCAGATCAAGCTCAGTCTCGGCGCTTCGATCGGCCTATTCATCGCCGTGCTCGGCTTTCGCAATGCGGGCATGGTCGTCGCCAATGCGAAGACCAATGCCCTCGCCCTCGGCGACTTCTCGCGGCCGGGCACGCTCGTCGCGTTGACCGGTCTCGCGGCCGCCGTGCTGCTGCAGGGCCGCCGCGTGCCGGGCGCGATACTCTGGGCCATCCTGATTGCCGCGGCCGTGGGGGTGCCGCTCGGCGTCACGCACCTGCCCGCTGCGCCGATCGCGCTGCCGCACGACATCATGCCGGTATCCTTCAAGCTCGACATTCGCAGCGCGCTGACCATCGCCGCCTTGCCGTACCTGTTCGCGTTCTTCGCCGCCGAGTTCTTCTCCACGCTCGGCACGACGCTCGCCGTCGGCGCCAAGGCCAATCTGCTCGATGAACACGGCAACCTGCCGAACATCAACCGGCCCTTCCTCGTCGACTCCATCGCCGCGATGCTTGGTCCCGTGCTCGGCATTCCGGCGATGACGGCGCTCGTCGAATCGGCCGCGGGCGCCGAAGCGGGCGGCCGCAGCGGCCTCTCGTCGCTCGCCGCCGCCGCGATGTTCGCGCTGACACTCCTGTTCGTTCCGGTGGCGCTAAGCATTCCGAAGGAAGCCACCGCACCCGCGCTGATCCTGATCGGCCTTTCGATGTTCAGCACGATCCGCCACGCGCAGCTCAGCGATTTCACCGACGCCGTGCCGGTGCTGTTCATGGTGCTGCTCACGCTGATGTCCAACAGCTTCGGCACCGGCATTGCCGGCGGCCTCCTCGTCTACGTGCTCGTGAAACTGCTCGCCGGGCGCCTGAGCGAGGTGCCGTGGGGCCTTGCCGTGCTGGCCGTTCCGCTCGGCTACTATTTCTGGACCGTCGTCAAGCCGCATTGAAGCCGCACGGTGAATCCGCGCAGTAAATCCGTCTGATCGCAACACCATAGAAAACATGAACGAGACACCAGGCAACGTACCCGCCTCCCGCACCGGCATCGTGGTGACGCCGGCCCATCGGGCATTCTTCCGGGCGATTCCAAAAGTCGAACTGCATTGCCATCTGCTCGGCGCGGTCCGCCACCAGACCTTTGTCGATCTCGCCGAAAAGCGTCGGGCGCCGATCACGCGCGAGGAGATCGACGCGTTCTACACGCGCGGCGAGAAGCCGGTTGGCGTGTTGCGCGTCCTGCGCGCGCTCGACGAACACCTGCTGGCCGAGCCCGACGACCTGCATCGCATTGCTTACGAATATCTCGAGGACGCCTCGGCGCACAACGTGCGTCACGCCGAATTCTTTTGGAACCCCACCGGCACCGTGCGCGTATCGAAGATTGCATACGGCGACGCGCAGGCCGCGATCGTCATGGCGATTCGCGACGCGGCGCGCGATTTCGCCATCTCGGCGCGGCTGATCCCGAGCATCGACCGCGAAGCCGATCCGGACGAAGCCGTGGCGCTGGTGGAATGGATGAAGCAGCACCGCGTCGAGGAGGTGGCCGGGCTTGGCATCGACTATCGCGAGAACGACCGGCCACCCGAATTGTTCTGGAAAGCTTATCGTCACGCGCGCGAAGCAGGGTTCCGGACCACCGCGCACGCGGGGGAATTCGGCATGCCCTGGCGCAACGTGGAGACCGCCGTGGACCTGCTGAAGGTGGACCGCGTGGACCACGGCTATACGATCGTGGACAATCCCGCGCTGGCCACGCGTTATGCGGCAGCAGGAATCGTGTTCACCGTGGTCCCGACCAACTCCTGGTATCTGCGCACGCTGCCCGCCGACCAATGGGCGGAACGCCATCCGATCCGCCGGATGCCGGGCCTCGGCCTCAAGATCCATCCGAATACCGACGACCCGACGCTGCACAAGGTCACACCCAGCGAGGCGTGGGAACTGATGTTCAGCCACTTCGGCTTCGGCATCGACGATCTGCGCGCGTTCATGCTCAACGGCATCGACGGTGCGTGGGTCGATGAAGCCACGCGCGATGGCTGGCGCGCGAGCTGGGTGCGGGAGTTCGATGCGGGCGCGGCTACGTTGCGTTGACTCAGCCCTGCCGCTGCCCGCGCAAGGACCGCGTATTGCGCTCGATCGCCATGAGCAGGATCAGCACCGTGAGAAAGCCCGCGAGCGCCAGCAGTATTCCGAGCGACGACCGGAATTGCCCGCTTCGATTGTTCTCGGCCTCGATGGCGTTGGCGGCCAACGTAACACGCTCGATCTTCATATGCGCGTACTGGCTCATCGCCGCCGCCACATAGCGTTCCCGATCGTCCCATTCCCAGGTCGCCGCGTGCTGGCTGGCGCGCGCGATCACGTCGGAAAGTTCGTCCAGGAACGGCTGCCGGTCCGGGGGCGGCACGCTTCCCAGCCAGCCATCGAGCACCGTCTGGCTCGCGTCGTCCTGATTCAGCACCGCGCGAAGCGCAGCCGGCACCACGAGGCCCGCGGCGCCCGCCACGTCGAGCGTGGGCGCCGCGCCGTTCGACAACGCGTCGTTGGCCGCCTCGGTGCCCGGGATCGTGCCCAGCACGTCGCTGGCCGCGACGGGCGGGTCGGCGATCACACCCGTACCTGCGGGCGCGGCAAGCGCGAAGACAACGGCGATCATGCCCATCACAGCAGCGACCAGCGCGACGATACACAGAATGCGTGCCGTGCCCAGCAAGCGGCGTTCCACCTTGTCTGCAAGACTCATTTCGACCCCGTAGACCTCTACCTCGGCTTCCCGGCGCATCTCGAACACCCGAAAAAAAACCCAGCGGCGACGCTGGGTGAGGGGAAGTTGCCGCCGTCGCTGCCAACGGCAACCGGACGTCCTGTCCGTCAAAGCTGAGGCACAACGGTCACGCGCCATCGTTTCCTGCAATGATCGAAAGCCCATTGCAAAGAACGATCACGACGTGACATGTATGGCAATTTAGGCGGGCAGGCTTAAACGAAACTTAAATTCACGGACTTTCGCGGCGCGGGAAATTACCGAGGCGTCGTGTACCATTGCTCGCTAGACTGCAACGTGCGACCGGGGTGCCCGCGCCCGGCCTCTTTCCCGGAAACCGAATGAATTTGCATCGATCCTGCGCCGCCATGCTGCTGGCCGCGCTCCTTGCCGGATGCCATCACCCGGCATCGGCGCCCCAGGCCACCGGCACGGCAAACACGAACCCAGCGGCCTCGCAACCGGTCTCCGAACCGATGGCAGCGACCGCAGCGACCGACGAGCTCAACAATCCCAACGGCCCGCTCGCGAAGCGCAACCTCTATTTCGATTTCGACAGCGACACGGTGAAGGGCGACTACCAGCCGCTGTTGCGCGCGCTCGCCGACTACCTGCGACGCCATCCGGGCCAGCACGTGCTCATCCAGGGCAACACCGACGAGCGCGGCTCGGACGAGTACAACCTTGCGCTCGGCGAGCGCCGCTCGCAGGCCGTGCTGCATGAACTCGAAACGCTCGGCGTGCCCGATTCGCAGATCGAAGCGGTCAGCCTTGGGAAGGAAAAGCCCGTCGCCCTCGGGCACGACGAAGCATCGTGGGCCCAGAACCGGCGCGCCGACCTCGTTTATCAACCGCAGCCGTAGCGCAAGCCCTCAGAACCCGCCTGACTCCTGGCCCGCGGATTGCCGTCGCCGGTCGTCGTGTTCCTCGCGAAACGCCCAGCCGAAGGCCTGAACCTCCGACTTGTGCAGTGCAGCCAGTTTCGCGAGGCAACGCTCGCCCTCCGGCGTGAGGTGCACCTGAACCTGCCGCCGGTCATGCGAACCCGGCACCCGGCGGACGAGCCCGGCCGCCTCGCAGCGCGTGACGAGCGCGACGGTCCCATGCGAGGACGCCTGCAGACGCTCCGCCAGTTCGCCCACCGTGGCCCAGTCGCGGTCGGGGAAAGCACGCGTGTGCAGCATCAGCATGTATTGCAGCGGCGTGACGCCCTCGGCATGGACGATTTCTTCCGAATACCGCAAGAATCGACGCAGTCGATAGCGAAACTCCGAAAGCTCCCGCAGATCCGCTTTCGTCACTTTTCCAGTCGTTTTGCGGCGCGTCATAGGCATGGGCCTCTCGATGCAGTAAGGCTCGGGGCGAAAACAAGGTCACTTTGCGACATAAAATACAGGCGTAGCGCGGAGGGCGTTCAAAAGGCCATTGTAATGGAGCGTCCGCTTCGGATGACGCCCATCCGAGGCCCCTTTCCTCCCGTGCGCCCGATAAACCGGCTGTAAAAGTGGCCATGAAAATGACTGCCTAAACGGCCTTGCAAAAATGGCGATCGTGCTCTAAAAATCATTTAGTTTGACTATCTACTCGTCGCTCTGCGGGGGCGGCGGATCTCTATCGGAGCGAGCGCGACAGTCCATGAGTCTATTGGAGCTCAGAGGCGTTTCAAGGTACTTCGGCGCCATTCACGCCCTGACCGACGTGACGCTCAGTCTGGAGCCGGGCCAGGTGGTCGGGCTCATGGGCGACAATGGAGCCGGAAAGTCCACGCTGGCCAAGGTGATCGCCGGCAACTTCCCGCCTTCGCATGGCGAAATGCTCATCGACGGCAAGCCGGTCCATTTCAGCAAACCGATCGATGCGCGCGCCCGCGGGATCGAGGTCGTCTATCAGGACCTCGCGCTCTGCGACAACCTCACGGCAGCCGCCAATGTCTTTCTCGGCCGCGAACCGCGGATCGGGTTCTGGCCTTTTCGCGTGCTCGATCACGCGACCATGTTCCGGCGCGCCGGCGAACTCTTCAAGGAACTCAAATCCGAAACGCGCCCGCACGACCTCGTGCGGCAGATGTCGGGCGGCCAACGGCAGGCGGTGGCGATCGCCCGCACGCGCCTTTCCGAAGCGCGCCTCGTCATCATGGACGAGCCGACGGCCGCGATCAGCGTGCGCCAGGTGGCGGAGGTGCTCGAACTCATCAAGCGGCTGTCCGATCACGGCATCGCCGTCATTCTGATCAGCCACCGCATGCCCGACGTCTTCTCCGTCGCCCACCGCGTGATCGTCATGCGGCGCGGGCGCAAGGTCGCGGACAAGAGCACGGAGGCGTCCTCGCCGGAAGAAGTGACGGGCCTCATTACCGGCGCCATCGCCGCCGCCTGAGCCGGACATGCACGGGAGCCAAGAATTGAACGAGCCGCCTGGAAGGCCGACCCCCACGCCGACACTGCTCGACGACCCGCAGGCAACGAAGACCCATACGCCGTGGAGCGGGCTCGTCGCGAGCCAGGTATTCTGGGTGGTGCTCGCCACCATCATCGGCTGCATCGTACTGTCGTTCGTGACGTCGAGCTTCGCGACCTCGCAAAACCTCTTCAACGTAACGCGCAACTTCGCTTTCGTCGCCATTGTCGCGCTCGGCATGATGGCCGTGATCATTACGGGCGGCATCGACATTTCCGTCGGTTCGACGATCGGCGTCTCCGGCATCGTGCTCTCGGTGGTCATGAACGCCGGCTACCCCATCTGGGCCGGCATCGGCATGGCGCTGTTGACCGCCGGGCTTGTCGGGCTCGTGAACGGCGTGCTCATCGCTTACCTCGACATGCAGCCCTTCGTCGTCACGCTCGGCATGCTGAGCATCGGCCGCAGTCTCGCGCTCGTGATCTCGCGCAGCCGCACCATTTTCGAGTTCGGGCCGGACGGCAGCCAGCTGCTTGCGCTCGGCGGCGGCAAGACCCTCGGCGTCGCCAATCCCGTGTGGTTCCTCGTCGTGCTCGCCGTCGCCTTCTGGTTCGCCTTCCGCTGGACGCGCTGGGGCCGCTACGTCTTCGCCGTCGGCGGCAACCGCCACGCGGCCAACCTCGCGGGCGTGCCGGTGCGCCGCATCATCTGTTCCGTCTACGTGCTCGGCGGCCTCATGGCGGGCGTCGCGGCCATCCTCGAAGTCGGCTGGCTCGGCGCGGTGACGACCGGCCTCGGCACCGGCGACGAACTGCGCGTCATCGCGGCGACCGTGATCGGCGGCAGCAATCTTGCGGGCGGCGTCGGCAGCGCCTTCGGCACGGTCGTGGGCGCGGCGCTCATCGAAGTCATCCGCAACAGCCTGATCCTGCTCGGCGTCGATTCGTTCTGGCAGGGCACGGTGGTCGGCAGCTTCATCATCGTCGCGGTGCTGCTCAACCGGTTCAGCGGAGACCGGCAACGCAATTGAGGGTATCCGGGTGCCGCGAACGGCGCCGGGGTACGGAGGACGCAGGACACCGCGCGCGACGACCGGACGCCATCCGGCCGCATCGCGCGATGCTGCGGGTGAGCCCGGATGCGCAGGCAGGTGAAAGCGGGCTTTTCATACGATGTTGACGAGGTGTGTGATGAGACACAGGCGCCGTAGACCCGGCGCAACACAGGAGGCGACAATGAGAAAGGCATGGATGTGGTGTCTTGCTGCAATCGGCGGGCTGGCAATGCTGAGTAGTCCCGCCTTCTCGGCAGACAAAACGCTGGCGCTGGTGGTGAAGGGGCTCGACAACCCCTACTTCGACCTCATGCGCCAGGGATGCGAACGGGCGAACAAGGAACTCCACAAGCAAGGGTTCAACTGCTACTACACGGGACCCGCGACAGCGGCTGACGAAAGCGCGGAAGTGCAGATCATCGACGACCTGCTGACCAAGGGTGTCGCGGCGATGGCGATTTCGCCCTCGAACGCGCCGGCCGTGGCGGAAGTCCTGCGGCACCACAACGGCTCGGTCCCAGTCATCACGACGGACGCCGACCTGCTGCCGAAGGATGCTTCGCTGCGCAAGAGCTATGTCGGCACCGACAACTACGAGCTGGGCTTCAAGCTCGGCGAGCAGCTCAAGTTGCTGATGCCGAAGGGCGGCAATATCTGCCTCGTGATGGGCAATCCCGCGGCCGAGAACATCAACCAGCGCGCCCAGGGCACGCGCGATGCGCTCTCCGGCAAGAAGGGGATCGAAAAGCTCGCGGGCGAGAACGGCTGGCATGAAATCAGCGCCTGCCCGCTCTATGTGAACGACGACGCCGCCAAGGCGAACCAGATGATGCAGGACACGCTCACGGCGAATCCCACCGGCCTCGACGCCTTCGTGCTGGAGGGCGGCTGGCCGCTCTTCGCGCCGGAAGCCTATTCGCAGGTGGTCGGGCCGATCATGGACAAGATCAAGAGCGGCCAGTTCGTCATCGTCTCGGCGGATACGCTCGGACCGGAGCTGCAGGCCCTGAAGGACCACAAGGTCAACATCCTCGTGGGTCAGCGGCCTGAGGAGATGGGCTACCAGGCCGCGATGATCATGCGCGACCTCGCCCAGGGCAAGACGGTGAAGCCGCTCATCCATACCGGGCTCGACACCTGCACCTGGAAGAACGCGGATACCTGCCTGAAGCACTAATCAGTCCGCAGTCGACGCGGCGGCCGGGGCGCCCTGCCCCGGCCGCCGCGTTCCGTTTACGGCATGGCGAAGATCCGCGGTCTACGACAAGGACGCCGTCGTCACTCCGCCGAGCAGCAGCGCGAGTTGCAGCGCGGAGATCAGCAGGATCACGACAATCGCGCCGATCGAAACGATGCGTCCCACACGAGCCGGGCGCAGGCGCAGCCGCAGTGCGAGGCGCGCCAGCGTGCGATTCGCGCCGATGCTGCCGAGCCCCGTCAGCACGACCGTCGTCGCCACGCCCGCGGCCATCGCGAACGTCGCGACGACGCCGGCCACGAGCGCCCCGACCGCCATGGACGTGACCAGCGCGAAGATGGCGCCGATGCAGGGCCGCACGCCGGCGGCAAGCCCGAGTGGACCGATCTGCCTCAGTCGCGAGCGTGCCGGCGCCTTCGGCGTCGAGCGAACGTCCGCTGTCGCACGGAACGCGGAATTCGTCTTGCCTCCAGCCGCTTGCGACGCGCTCGCGAGACGTTCGCGCAGATACGCGCCCTGGGCCGGCCGGCCGCCGCTTGCCTCCTCTGCGGCGCGCGGAAACCTCACTACCGGCGGTTCCTCGCAGCATTGATCGCGCGCCCGCCTCGACCGGATCGCCCAGGCACTCGTGACGCAAAGCAGCAGGTAGCTGATGGTTTCCATGGATGCCGCACGCGGCATCACGCTCATGAGGCCCGCGTGCGCGAACCCGGCGGCGCCGAGCACGAGCCCGATCGCGCTGAGCGCCTGGACGATAGCGGTCCAGCTACCCAGCAGCACGGCATCCGCCACGCGCGCGCGGCGAGACGCCAGCCACGTTCCGACCACGACCTTGCCATGACCGGGGCCGAACGCGTGAAGGACGCCATAACCGAACGACACGGCGATCAACGTCGCCCATGCGGCCAGCGACGCGCCATGCGGCCACTGCGCGAGGAAACCCTCGATCCGTGCGTTCCAGTCCGCCTGCACGCGCAGCCAGGCGCCCACGCCGGTCCGGACGAAATCCGGCATGTCGCGTATCCACCAGGCCGGCGGCGTGGCCACGCTGGCCGGCGCGGAAGCTGCGGCAGCCGCTGCCGCGGCCCCCGATGCGGCCACCGGCTGGCCGAACACGTCCACCGTCTGGGCTTGCGCGCCGGCACACATCGTGACGAGCGCGAGCGTCAACCACGCGGCGAACCAGCAAGCGAACGCGCGGCGGCAGCGCATGAGCCCGCGAGCTAGCATGTCAACGCACTCGCATGCGGCAAGACGAATCCGTTGAAGATCGGGTGCGCCTTGTCGACGACCGTATGCACCGAACAGCTCGCGGGCGCGCCGGGCGCGAACGCCACGGCGCCGTCGGACTGCGCTTCGTAGTCCACATAGTACGAAGGGTCCCACACGCCAAGCTCGACCTGCTTGCCGCGTATGTCCACGGGCGCGGCGAGCGGTAGCCGGAACGCGTACGTGATCTTGCCGTCCGCGACCGACACCTTGAAGCCGGTCGGCTCGCCGAAGGTCTGAGGATTACCGTCGACGAAAAGGTGCGTGAAAAAGAACGCATGGGCCAGCGAGACGAACGCCTGATCGTGAAACTGCTGCGTTTGCGCCGCACTCAGCAGACCGTTCGCGGGCAACTGATCGATACCGGCGAGCTGCACGGGAAAGCCTTCCGTAAAGCGCCAGGTTTCGTCGAGCGCGACGATCGACGTGTTTTCCATCCGGATGCTCGCCGTGTACGCGATCCACACGTGCGGGTGCGCCGAGGCAAGGCTTGCCGGCCAGACCAGGCACCAAAGCAAGCCTCGCAGCAACGCGGCGGAAAGGCGATCGTAGCGGGACATCGGGTGTGCGCTCAACGACGGGGAAAAGTGGCGGCCATTATTACACCAGATACGCTCATGCCGGACCCGCGAAGTAATCGAGGCCCAGCGCGCGCTTCGCCTCGGACAAGGTCTCGCCCGCCTCCTCGCGCGCGCGCATCGTGCCGCGCCGCAGAAGCGCCAGCACCTCGGCCCGGTCCGCTTCGAGCTCGCGGCGCCGCGCGCGTATCGGCGCGAGCAGCGCCTGCAGCCGCTCGTTCAGCATCCGCTTGACCACGGCATCGCCTAGCCCGCCCCGGCGATACCGGGCCTTCAGTTCGGCCACCTTGCCGGCGTCGGGCTCGAACGCATCGAGAAACGCGAAAACGACATTGCCCTCGACCTGGCCGGGGTCGCTCACGCGGAGGTGGCCCGGATCGGTATACATGTCGTTGACCGCCTGCGTGATCTCGTCGGGCGTGGCGCCCAGCGCGATCGCGTTGCCGAGCGACTTGCTCATCTTGGCCTTGCCGTCGATACCCGGCAGCCGCGGAACGGTCGACAGCACGGCCTCGCACTCGACCAGAACCGGCCGCTCCACCGTGAGATTGAAGCGGCGCACGAGTTCGTTGGTCTGCTCGATCATCGGCAACTGGTCGGCGCCCACCGGCACGTGCGTGGCCTTGAACGCCGCGATATCGGCCGCCTGGCTCACGGGATAGGTGAGGAAGCCCGCCGGGATGTCGCGCTCGAAGCCGCGCAGGCGAATCTCCTCCTTGATGGTGGGATTGCGTTCGAGGCGCGCGACCGTCACGAGGTTGAGCAGGTACTGCGAGAGTTCGGCCAACTCCGGCACCTGCGACTGGATGCAGAGCGTCGACTTCTCCGGATCGATGCCGACCGCCAGGTAGTCGAGCGCGACCTCGACGACGTTCGCGGTGACGCGCTGGTGCCGCCCCACGTTGTCGGTCAGCGCCTGGGTATCCGCCAGCAGCAGGAACTGCCGGGCCTCGTGCTGCAATTGAACACGCGCGCGCAGCGAGCCGACGTAGTGGCCAAGATGAAGCGGGCCGGTGGGCCGGTCACCGGTGAGGATAACGGGGGAATTCGCGGATGTCATGGTGTGCTGTCGTCCCATCGGTTCGATGCCGCCAGCCACGAGCGCAGATACGAAAATGCCGCCAGGACTGGCGGCATCACGTTTTGAAAGTGCATGGAGAAACGGGCCGCCTGGTTCAGGCGAGCCACCAGCGACGCAGGTTCAGCGAGGTCGGTTTCGTATCCATTGGGCGAGTATAGCCGAACGCGGCGCATCGTTGCTCCGCCGGCCCTTCAGGCCACCGTGGAATGCGCCGCCGCGCGCGCCTCGCGGCGGGCGCCGCGCGGTCCGGCGACGATCCCGTTGCGCCCCGCGGCCTTGGCCCGGTACAAGGCTTCGTCGGCCACGCGGATGAGTTCGTCGAGACTCGCGATCTCCCCGGACTGCGAACTGGCGATGCCGATGCTCACCGTGATACGCCCGAACGTGCTGGCCGCATGTTCGATGGCGAGCTCCCAGACCGCCTCGCGAATGCGCCCAGCCAGCGCCACTGCATCGGACTCCGAAGTCTCCGGCAATACCGTGAGGAATTCCTCGCCGCCGTAGCGCGCAGCCGTGTCGGCGGCCCGCAGACACGATGCCATGCAGCGGGCGACGGCGGCGAGCGCGTCGTCCCCGGCCTGATGACCGTAGCGGTCGTTGAACGCCTTGAAGCAGTCGACGTCGATGAAAAGAATCGCGAGGCTGCGCCGGGTTCGCCGCGCCCGGCGCCACTCGTGCTCGAGCGTTTCGTCGAGCCGGCGCCGGTTCGCGAGTCCCGTGAGCCCGTCGGTTCTCGCGAGCAGCCTCAACTCCGACTCCGCGCGCATGCGCCGGCGCAACTGCGCGCTGAGTTGAACGGACAGGCCGATGAGCACGAGCGCGAAGAGCGCCATCACCGAGGCGAGCTTGCCGGCCCGGCGCCGCCAAGGTCCGAAGATGTCGGGCTCCGCTTCGGCCACCACGATAATGAACGGCAGGTGCGCAAACCGGCGGAAGTAGCAATACCGCCGCACGCCGTCGACGACCGAGGTGGCCGGGAAGTACCCTTCGGGCGCGTTGGCGAGGTGGCGGAACGTGCTGGCCGCGACGACGCTGCGCCCCGGAATGCCCGGCTCGAACGGCTCGCGCATGATCATGACGCCGTCCGTGCCGACGAGCGACATCGCCCCATGCGGACCCACCGCGAGCCCCTCGAAGAGCCGCTGGAAGTATTCGAGCCGGATCGCCATGACGGCGACGCCCGCAAAAGAGCCGTCGGGATGCGACAGACGCACGCTGAGCGCCATGCGCAAGCCCCCGCCCAGGCGCGGAACGTAAGGATCGCTGATGAACAGCCCGGCATCGGCATGGTCGCGATGCACCGTGAACCAGGGGCGGTCCGCAAAGTTGCCCTTGCGGGGCACGTCGCTTTCCGAATCGACGACGATATTGCCGGACGCATCGAGCACGTACATGCCGCCCTGATAGTCGGCGGTGGCGGCGCGATCGAACAGCACCATGCGGCGCAGATGCGGCGGCAGCGCCATGACGTCGGGCTGGGTCATGCCGTCGGCAACCGCCCGCAGCGACATGGCGTAGATTTCGAAATTGCGCTCGATATCGCGCTGGGCCGCGAGCGCGATGCTGTGCGAGCTTTCCTGGGCGTGCTCCAGCGCGTCCGTGCGGCTCTGGTAGAGGGCGACGGCGCACAGCACGGCAAGCGTGAACGCGGCGACCACGCCCCCCACGACGATCGCGTTCGGGCCTGCGTGCAACGAGCCGCGCAGCCGTTGCACGAATCCGGCCAGGCCTTTTTTATGCATCTGTGGTCCGTTCGGAACCGGGCGTGGTATTCGGCATGTCCGGATGTCGCTTGAAAAGGATGCGTCGCCAGTACGCAACAACCTGGTGCATTACGGCTTCCTGGCAGAAAACTTGAGGGGGATCGCGCACGGAGGCGCACAACCCGCGTGCAGCTGTGCCGCCCTTCAAAAAGGGATGCATCGACCGCCCCGGCACGCCGCCTGCGCTTGCCGGTAGAATGCTTCGCAACCGAAGCGCCCAGCGCGCCCGCGCTCCCTGCCGGCTTGCCCTCCGCTCCCGCCCTTCGCCCCTCTTCGCCTCCATTGGCCCGCCATGCCCCGACTGTCCTTCTTCGTGCGCTTCATCATCATCGGCGTGCTGCTGCACGTCTATGTCGGCTTCCGGCTGATCCCCGACCTGCCGGCGCCGGCCGCCGGCAAATGGCTCGCGGCGCTGTGGCTCGTGCTCTCGTGCCTCGTGATCCCGCCCGGCATGCTCGCGCGCACCATCCGGCGCCAGCCGCTCGCCGACCGCCTGGCGTGGGTGGGGATGCTCGCCATGGGCTTCTTCTCGTCGCTCCTGATGCTCACGATTGCGCGCGATCTCGTGCTGGCCTCGCTGATGACCGTCGAGGCGATCTGGCCGCGCGCCGTGAACCTGGCGGACTGGCGCACCGGCAGCGCGGCGGCCGTGATCGCGCTCGCGCTGCTCTCTAGCGCCATCGGCTTCTTCAATGCCCGGCGGCGCGCGCCCGTGCGCACAGTGGACGTGCCGATCCGCGGCCTGCCCGACGCCCTCGAAGGCTTCACGATCGTCCAGCTCAGCGACATTCACGTCGGGCCGACGATCAAGCACGACTATGTCGAGGCGATCGTGCGCGCCGTGAACCGGCTCGAACCCGACGTCGTGGCGATCACGGGCGACGTGGTGGACGGCAGCGTCGCGCAGCTCGCGCGCCACACGGCGCCGCTCGGCACGCTGGCGGCGCGCCACGGCGTGTACGCGGTGACGGGCAACCACGAGTACTACTCGGGCGCCGACGCCTGGGTGGCCGAGTTCCGCCGCATCGGCCTCACGGTGCTGATGAACCAGCACGTGGTGATCGAGCATCGCGAGGCGCGCCTCGTGCTCGCGGGCGTCACCGACTACACCGCGGGCCATTTCGACCCCGCCCAGCGCAGCGACCCGGCGGCGGCGCTGGCGGGCGCGCCCGCGGACGTCGAAACGCGCGTGCTGCTCGCGCACCAGCCGCGCACGGCGCACGCCGCCGCCGACGCGGGCTACACGCTGCAGCTCTCGGGCCACACGCACGGCGGCCAGATCTTTCCGTGGAATTTCCTCGTGCGGCTGCAGCAGCCGTTCACGGCGGGGCTGGCCCGGCTCGGCAGCCTGTGGGTCTACACGAGCCGCGGCACGGGCTACTGGGGGCCGCCCAAGCGCCTTGGCGCGCCCTCGGAAATCACGCGCGTGCGCCTCGTGGGCGCGGAGTGAGGCGGCATGGCAGGCAACAAGACGCTTCACCAGACCGCGTTCTACCTGCTGCTGCTCGCGGTTTCCATCGCGCTCTGCTTCATCCTCGCGCCGTTTTTCAGCACCGTGATGTGGGCCGCCATCCTCGCGCTGATCTTCCAGCCCGTGCAGCGCTACTTCGTCGCGCGGCTTGGCCGCCGCCGCAATCTCGCCGCGCTCATCACGCTGGCGATCTGCGTCGTGATCGTGATCCTGCCGCTCACGCTCGTGGCGGGCACGCTGATCCAGCAGGTCGCCTACGCCTATAGCCAGATCAAGTCGGGCAGTCTCGACATTGGCGCATTCTTCAGCCGGATCGTCCATGCGCTGCCCGCCTCGCTGCAGAACCTGCTCGCGCGCTACGACCTCATGGACCTCAGCGGGCTCCAGGCGCGCCTCTCGGCGGGCGCCGCGCAGATCAGCCAGTTCATTGCGACACGCGCGCTGAGCCTCGGCCAGATCACCATGCAGCTCGCCATCAGCTTCTGCGTGATGCTTTACCTGCTGTACTTCCTCGTGCGCGACGGCCGCGAAATCTCGGCGCTGATCCGCAGCGCGATCCCGCTCGACGAAGCGCACAAGCAGCACCTCGTGCGCAAGTTCACGACCGTGATCCGTGCGACCGTCAAGGGCAATCTGGCCGTGGCCTTCGTTCAGGGGACGCTCGGCGGCATCGCGCTCGCGGTGCTGGGCATCCAGGGCGCGCTGCTGTGGGGCTTCGTGATGATGCTGCTCTCGCTCCTGCCCGCCGTGGGCGCCGCGCTCGTCTGGGGGCCCGTCGCCATCTACTTCCTCTCGACCGGCGCGATCGCCAAGGGCATCGGGCTCGCGGTGTTCGGCTCCGTCGTGATCGGCACCGTGGACAACGTGCTGCGCCCCGTGCTGGTCGGCAAGGACACGCGGCTGCCCGACTGGGTCGTGCTGATTTCGACGCTGGGCGGCATCTCGCTTATCGGCATCAACGGCTTCGTGATCGGGCCGCTCGTCGCCGCGCTGTTCATCAGTTGCTGGGACCTGCTGCGGCGCGACCAGATGGACCGCGCCGCCACCGCAGAGAAAAAGGAAGGCGGCGACAGCGGCTTATGAAGAGACGTGCAGCGGCAAGCCCGCGCGGCCGTTGTGCATGGCCTCCGTCACGACCGGGTCGCCGGCCCGCTCGCCGTCGACCGCCACCGAAAAGCCGAACGTATTGACGCCCCCGGCGCTGCGCACGAACACCGTGCCGCCGTGCATCTCCGCCACCGCCTTGACGATCGAGAGCCCGAGGCCGTGATTCTCGTGGCTGTTCGAGCGCGCCTCCTGGAGACGATAGAAGCGGTCGAAGATGTGCTCGCGCACGACGGGGTCGAGCGGCTCGCCCGGATTCGAGACGGCGATCTCGACGTGGCCGTCCTGCGGCGCGATCGTCGCCCGCAGCGTGGTGCCGGCCGTCGAATGCTGGATCGCGTTGACGAAGAGATTGCTCACGGCCCGGCCGATCAGCGACGTGTTGACCCACGCCCGCGCCTCGCCCTGCACCGCGACGCGCAGTTGCGCGTCTTCCAGCGGCATTTCCAGGAACTCCAGCATGCGTTCGAGCTCGGCACGCAGCGAGACCTCGGCCAGATCTGTCGCCCGCTCGCCGCGGTCGCTGCGCGAGAGGAACAGCATGTCGTTGACGATCACGCGCAGACGTTCGAACTCCTCCAGATTCGATTGCAGCGTCAGCCGCAATTGCTCCACCGAACGATCGCGCGTGAGCGCCACCTGGGTCTGGCCGATCAGGATGCTGACCGGCGTGCGCAGTTCGTGCGCGACATCGGCGTTGAACGATTCGAGCCGTTCGTAGGCCTTGTCGAGCCGTTCGAGCGCGCCGTTGAACGACGTGGCCAGCTCGTGCAGTTCTTCGGGCAGTTCGTCGTCGTGCAGACGCTGCCGGCGATTCGACGGACTCAGTTGCGCCGCCTGGCGCGACAGGCGCGTGAGCGGAGCGAGACCGAAGCGCGTCACGGCGCGGCTCAAGAGCGCGACCGCGATGGTGGAGGCCGCAACCAGCACGGCAATGACGATGCCGAAACGTTGCAGCAACTGCTCGGTGCGTTTGCAGTCGCTCGCGACGACGAGCGTCACCTCCGGGCGGTCGCCGCTCGCGGGCACGAGAAGCGTGGTGATGGCGACGTCGTAGTCGCCGCCGGGCGGCCGCACGAGCCGATGATGCGCATCGAGCGTGTCGGTGACCGTGCCCGCGATGGGCGTGCCGAAGCGAAAGCGCGGGTCGGGGCCTTCCACGTAGTAGTGCATGCTGCTGTCCGCCGGCGAGAGGTCGCGCAGCTTCTCCTGGACGAGGGCCCACTTCTGCGCGTCGGACGCGTGCGAGACGATCAGCAGGGCGATGTGCGCGCGCGCGTCGACCGTCGCGCGCAGATCGTCGAGGAGCTGGGTCTTCATCAGCAGGAAGAGCCCCGTGCCGGTGAGCGTGAACACCACGAGCGATACCGCCGCGAACATGGCCGAAAGCCGCAGCGAGATCGAGTGTTTCATGACGGCTGGCCCCCATCCTCGCGCACTTCGAGCACGTAGCCCATGCCGCGGATGGTGTGCAGCAGCTTGGCCGGGTGCGGGCCGTCGAGCTTGGCGCGCAGGCGCTTGATGGCCGTCTCGACGACGTTCGCGTTGCTTTCGAAGTTCACGTCCCAGACGAGCTCGGTGATGAGCGTCTTCGAAAGAATCTCGCCGCGCCGCCGTGCGAGCACGGAAAGCAACTGGAACTCCTTGGCCGTGAGATCGAGCCGCACGCCGTCGCGCGTCGCGCGGCGGCTGATGAGGTCTACCTGCAGGTCGCCCACCGTGATCAGCGTCGACTCCTGCGCGCGGGCGCGGCGCGTGAGCGCGCGCAGCCGCTCGACCAGTTCGAGGAACGAGAAGGGCTTCGTCAGATAGTCGTCGGCGCCGTCGCGCAAACCGTGCACGCGGTCGTCCACGCGGTCGCGCGCGGTCAGCATGATGACGGGCGTGCCCTTCTTCGCGCGCACCGCGCGCAGTACGCCGAAGCCGTCGAGCTTGGGCAGCATCACGTCGAGCACGATCACGTCGAAGTCGTACTCCGTGGCCATCCACGCGCCTTCTTCGCCGTCCATCGCAACATCGACGATCCACCCCTGTTCGGTCAACCCGCTGCGCAGGTAGTCCACGACCTTGCGTTCGTCTTCGATCACCAGGACCTTCATACCCGCTTCTCCCTCCTTCTCTCCCCTTTGCGCGAGCGGGATTCTAACCCTTGCCCGCCGCCGGCATTTCGCGGCACGTGCCTGCGCTGCAGGCCAGCTCGCGCTCGTCGGTGCTCCAGCCGCCGCCCAGCGCCTTCGCCAGATAGACCACGGTCGCCACCTGCTGACCATGAATCTGCACCTCCGTGCGCTCGCTGGCAAGTAGCTGCTGCTCGGCGGTAAGCACGTCGAGGAACGCCACGAGGCCGCCCTGATAGCGGTCATTCGCGAGATCGTACGCGTTGCGCGCGTCGTCCACGGCCGCCTGGCCCTCGTCCGACGCGCGCTCCAGGACGGAGAGGCCCGTCACCGCATTCTGCACCTCCTGGAATGCGGTCAGCACCGTCTGCCGGTAGGAGGCTTCCGCCGACTCGTAGCCCGCCTGCGCGTAATTCACGCCCGCGGCGCGCTTGCCGCCGTCGAACAGTATCTCGCTCGCGCTCGCGCCGAGCGACCACATGAGGCTGGGCGCCGTGAAGAGCGTGCTGAAGCGCGTGGACTCCCAGCCCAGCGTGGGCGAAAGCGTGATGTCCGGGTAGTACGCCGAGCGCGCCACGCCGATCTGCGCGTTGGCGGCGGCCATCGCGCGCTCGGCCGATGCGACGTCGGGCCGGCGCTGCATCAGTTCGCTCGGCAGGCCCGTGGGGAGCGCCGGCACCGGCAGCGGCGTGACGGCGGAAGCGATCGAAAACTCGGGCGCGGGCTTGCCCACCAGCACCGCGATCGCATTCTGGATCTGCTGACGCTGGTTCACGAGCAACTGCGCCTGGGTCTGCGTCGCGTCGAGCTGCGCTTTCTGCTGCGCCACGTTGAGCCCCGAAACCGCGCCGAGATCGTGCTGCGAATTGACGAAGTCGAGCGCCTTCTGCTGCAGCACGACCGACTGGTTCACGACGTCGATCTCGTCGTCCAGCTCGCGCAGCGAGAAATAGCTCGTCGCGAGCTGGGCCGTGAGCACGAGGCGCGCGTTCGCGAGATCGTCGCCGGCCTGCTCCGTCGAGGCTTGCGCCGACTCGACCATGCGGCGGATGCGGCCGAACAGGTCCAGCTCGTAGCTGATGGCGGGGCCGATCCCGAGATCGTTCTGCACCGTCGAGGTGTTCGGCACCGTATAGTTGGTCAGCGGCCGGTTCGCCGAAATGCGCTCGCGCGCCGCGCTCGCGTCGAGCGTGACCTGCGGCGCCTGTTGCGAGGACACCGAAGCCAGTGTCGCGCTTGCCTGCTCGTAGTGCGCCACGGCCACGCGCAGCGTCTGGTTTTCCGCCAGCGCCTGTTCTTCCAGCCCGTTCAGCTCGGCGTTGTCGAACACCTTCCACCATTGCGGATCGAGCGCTGCATGCGAGGGCTGCGCGGCGTGCCAGTACGAATCGGCCGGGTCCATGGTCCAGGCAGCCGGGCTGGCCGTTTGCGGCGCATGGTAGTCCGGGCCGACCGTGCAGGCCGCCAGGCACGCGGTTCCGAGCACCGCCAGCACCACTGCGGCATGGCGCGGCTGCGCATTGCGCCTCATGCTCACGTCGCGCTCCGCTTCGTGCCCGCGCCGCTCGCGCCATGGGCTCCGCCCGCGCCCGGGGTCACGACCGTCACGTCGTCGCCGTTGGCAATCGAATCGCTCGGGTTCAGCACGACGCGATCCGAGCGCTCGAGCCCGTGACCGATCAAGAGTGTCTGCCCGAGATCCTGGGTGATCTCGACGGGCTTCAGTCGCACCTTGTTGTCCGCACCCACCACGGCAAGGCGCGGCCCCTCGGCGCGGAACAGCAGCGTATTGCCGGGCACCGTGAGCATGCCGGCCGCGTCGGTGTTCAGCGAAGCCTGCACGTAGGTGCCGGGCAGCAGCCTGCCGTCGTGGTTCGGCATCATGATCTCCACCTGCAGCGTGCGCGTGCCCGTGTTGATCGCGCCCGAGGTATTCGTCACCTTGCCCTCGAACGTCACGCCCGGCATTTCCTGTTGCGTCACGCTCACGGGCTCGCCCACCACGATCTGCTGCGCGTAGGTCTGCGGCACGTCCACATAGAGCCGCAGCGGATCCGACTGCGCGATCGCAAAGAGCGCGCGGCCCGTGCCGCCGTTGCCCGCATTCACGAGGTCGCCGATATCGATATTGCGCTGCGTAATGACGCCCGTGAAGGGCGCGACGATGCGCTGGAAGCCCTTCGTTTCGGTGAGCCTGCGCATGTTCGCTTCGGCGGCCGCGAGGTTCGCCACGTCCTGGTTGTACGCGCCCTGGCGGTCGTCCAGCTCCTGCTGCGAAACCGCATCGCGCTGGCGCAGCCCCTGCGCGCGGTCGAGCGAGGTCTTCGCGAGCGCGAGCGTCGCTTCGGCCTGGGTGCGCTGCGCCTGCGCCTGCTGGAATTCCTGATCGATCTCGGGCGTGTCGATCTCGGCCAGCAACTGGCCCTGCTGCACGTGGGCGCCGATATCGACATACCAATGCGACACATAGCCGTTCGCGCGCGAGTAGATCGGCGACTCGATGAAGCCGCGCAGCGTGCCCGGCAGGACGATGCTGCCGCTCGCACCGGCAGGCACCGGATTCACGACGCTCACATACTGCTTCGCGTTCTGCTTCGTGACCTCCGCGAGACGATGCGAGTTCTCGATGTTCGAGACGATCGTGCGCACGGCGCCTGCCGCGAGCAGCAGCGCGACGATGATCGCGGCGAGCCGCGCCCGCCGGCCCGCCTGATGGCGCGCGGGCAGATCCATGCCGTGCTGGGCGCCGCCGACGGCAATGTCGAGGGATGAGTGATGATGGGGTTCGTTCATGTCATCGACCAGATTGAGCGTAACCGGATTGCATGTTGTCCGAATCAATGTCTGCCGCGCCGTGCTTCACGTTCGCGCTTTTGCTCTGCGCGCTGCGCAAGCCGGCCATGCACCGTCGCAAACATCAGCGGCACGAACAGTAATGTGGATACCGTAGCAAAGAGCAGGCCGCCGATCACGGCGCGGCCCAGCGGCGCGTTCTGCTCCGCGCCTTCGCCGAGACCGAGCGCCATCGGCACCATGCCGATCATCATCGCGAACGCCGTCATCAGCACGGGGCGAATCCGCGTCGCGCCGGCTTCGAGCGCGGCCGCGAGCGGCGTCACGCCCGCGGCGAGCCGCTGACGCGCGAACGCCACGACGAGAATACTGTTGGCCGTCGCCACGCCCACGGTCATGATAGCCCCGGTGAGCGCCGGCACGCTCAGGTGCGTACCGGTGATGAACAGCATCCAGGCAATGCCCGCGAGAGCCGCCGGCAGCGCGCTGATGATGATGAGCGGGTCGGCCCACGACTGGAAATTCACGACGATCAGCAGATAGACGAGCACGATGGCCATCGCAATGCCTACGCCCAACCCCACGTACGAGGTACGCATGGTGGTGATCTGGCCGCGCATCGTGATGGTCGTGCCGCGCGGCGCGTGCGCCTGCACGGTCTTGATGAGATCGTCGATATGCGAGCCCACGCTGCCGAGGTCGCTGCCTTCCACGCTCACGAGCAGGTCGATCACGGGGCGGATGTTGTAGTGCGTGACGATGGCGGGACCGACGTGCGGCTGCAACCGCACGAGGTTGCTCACGAGCTGCAGCGGCTCGCCCGGGCGCACCGAGACCGGCGTGCCCATCAGTTCATTCACCGATGCTTCGCGATACTGCGGCGTCTGCACGGTAAGCGGATACTCCACACCGTTCTGCGGGCTCACCCAGAACGCCGGCGCCGTTTGCGTGCTGCCGGCCAGCGCGACCAGCACGTCCTGCGCGACGTTCTGCGGGCTCAGGCTCAACTGCTGCATGCGCGTGCGGTCCATCGCGAGCGTGAGCGCCGGCTCGTCGTTGCGCTGCTCGATGCGCGAGTCGACGGCGCCCGGCATCTGGCGCACCGCTTTGAGCAGTTCGCTCGCGAGCGCCATGTTCTGGCCGAGATTCGTGCCCACCACCTGCACGTCGATCGCCGCGGGCTGACCGAAGTTCAGGATCTGCGTGATGATGTCCGCGGGCTGAAAGAAGAATTCCACGCCCGGAAAGCGCTGCGGCAGCAACTGGCGCAGCTTGTCGATATAGAGGCGCGAGGGGTCGTGGTCGGGCTTGAGCGCAATCTGGATTTCGCCGTCGAGCGTGCCCATGGTCCCCGCATTGCTGTACGAGAGGTTGATGCCGCTGTACGGCAGGCCGAGATTATCGACGATCGTTTCGAGCTGGTCCGGCGGCACGACCTCGCGGATGGTCTTCTCCACTTCGTCCGCGAGACGCGCCGTCTCCTCGATCCGGTACCCCGTCGGCGCACGCATGTGCAGGCGGATGTTGCCCGCATCGACGCTGGGGAAAAAGTCGCGGCCGAGGAAGAACACCAGACCGAGCGAAACGAGGCAGAACGCGAGAAACGTCGTGCCGAACACGCGCCGCCTCGCGAGCAGCAAGCTCAGCAGTGCGATGTAGTTGGCGCGCACGCGCTCGAAGCCGTAATTGAAGCGCTCATGAAAGCGCGCGAACCACGAGCGCGAGGCGCCCGCGTGCGCGTGGCCCGCATCGGGGCCGCCGTGCGTGAAGAGCAGCATTGCGAGCGTCGGCACCAGCGTACGCGAGAGGATATACGACGCGATCATCGCGAACACCACCGCCTCCGCGAGCGGCACGAACAGGAAGCGCGCCACGCCGGTGAGGAAAAACATCGGCACGAACACGATGCAGATACACATCGTGGAGACGAGCGCCGGCACCGCGATCTCGCCCGCGCCCTCCAGGATGCCATCGTGAAGGTCCGCGCCGAGATGCAGGTGACGCTCGATGTTCTCGATCGTCACGGTCGCGTCGTCGACGAGAATCCCCACCGCCAGCGCGAGGCCGCCGAGCGTCATGATGTTGATGGTCTCGCCGAGCGCGAAGAGCGCGAGGATCGACGCGAGAATCGACAGCGGAATCGACACCGCGATGATCAGCGTGCTGCGCCAGTTGCCGAGAAAGACCAGGATCATCACGGCCGTGAGCGCGGCGGCGATCAGCGCCTCGCGCAACACGCCCTGCACCGCCGCCGACACGAAGATCGACTGGTCGAACAGCGGCTTGACGACGAGCGCGGGGGGAAGCGTCTCGCGCACCTGCGGCAGCAGCGCCTTCAGGCTGCTCACCACCTGCAGCGTGGAGGCGTCGCCATTCTTGAGCACCGAAACCAGCACGCCGCGCACGCCGTCCTGGCGCACGACGTTGGTTTGCGGCGAAAAGCCGTCGCGCACGTGGGCCACGTCGCCGAGGTAGGTCGTCGCGCCGTTGACCGTCTGCACGGGAATGTGGTTCAGGCCCGCGATCGTCTCGGGCGAGGCATTGGTGTCCACCTCGTACTCGGTCTGCCCCAGCTTCGCGGTGCCGGTCGGCAAGATCAGGTTCTGCG
Organism: Paraburkholderia sp. AV2; assembly: GCF_054968425.1. Classification (NCBI taxonomy): domain Bacteria; kingdom Pseudomonadati; phylum Pseudomonadota; class Betaproteobacteria; order Burkholderiales; family Burkholderiaceae; genus Paraburkholderia; species Paraburkholderia sp. AV2. The sequence goes on along the minus strand of NZ_JBANLK010000003.1, from coordinate 8,891 downwards.
CATTGACGGCGTTGACGATGTCGGAGGGCGTGAGGCCCTTCGCGATGATCGCGCGCGTGTCGATGTCGACGGCGATCACGCGCGTCTTGCCGCCGTACGGATACGGAACCTGGGCGCCCGGAATCGTGATGATCTGCGGGCGCAGGAAGTTCATCGCGATGTCCGCGATCGACTGCTCGCTCATCGTGTTGCTCGACAGGCCGAGCTGAATCACCGGGATGCTCGATGCCGAGTAGCTGATGACGAGGGGCGGCGTGGCGCCGGGCGGCATCTGCTTGAGCGTGGCCTGTTCGAAGGCCACGGCCTGCGCGATCGCCGACTGCTGGTTCGCGCCCGGCTGCAGGAACAGCTTGATGACGGCGATGCCCGGCAGCGACTGCGACTCGATATGTTCGATGTTGCTGACGGTCGTGGTCAGGCCGCGCTCGTTGACCGACGTGATGCGGTCAGCCACGTCCTTGGCGGAAAGCCCCGTGTACGACCAGATGATGCTGATCACGGGGATATTGATGTTCGGCAGCACGTCGGTCGCCATCCTCATGAGGGCGAACGGCGTGGCCAGCACGATCAGGATGGCCATCACGATGAACGTGTAAGGCCGCTTCAGTGCGAGATTGACAATCCACATGTGACTGTTTCAGGCAGGCATTAGGGCTGACGGGCAGGCGTGGCTTACCCGAAACGCATTTTTGGGACGGTGCCGCATGATAGGCAACGGCGGTGGCGCTTTGCTGGCGCCAAAATGGCGAAATTGTCAGGCTGGAAATAATCCGCGGCAACGGTTTTCGGAACACGCAAGAATCGCCCTGCGCACGGTCCAAAGTTGCACCGCAGCAAACAGGCGATCTTCCGGGCTCCGCGCGGCGGAAACCCCTGGCGCATCGATCGAACCAGGTCTGGCCGCTACTTCGCTACCTCGCTGCCTCAGTTGACAAGCCGCAGCCGGTCGGCGTCGCGAGCGAGCGCCGGGTCGCGGTCGTGGGCACGCAGCGGCGGCGATGCGCCACGGCGCGGCCGCAGCCCGCCGTAGGCCGCGAGCGCGGCTTCCTGCTCGGCGAGCATACGCGGCACCTTTTCGCGCAGGAAGTCGACGAAGGTCCGGATCTTGGCGTCCAGATAGCGGCGCGAGGCGTAAAGGGCGTAGATGTTCAAGCCCTCCAGCCAGTGCTTGGGCAGCACGCGCACGAGCGACCCGTCGGCGAGGCCCGGCAGCGCCACCGGCACCGGCAGCGGACCGATGCCCATGCCCTCGCGGATCGCGAGGGCGAGCGCCTCGGGATTGTTCACCTGGAGCGGCGTCGCGCCGTGCGACCCCACGGAAGCCCACTGGCCCGCCGGCAGGCTCGCATCGGTGAGATGCAGGCAGGTGTGGCCTTCGAGTTCGTCGAGCGACTGCGGCACGCCGCGCGCATGAAGATACTCGGGCGAGGCGCACAGGATCGCCACCGTGCTGCCGAGATGCTGGGAAATCAGCGCGGAGTCCTCGAGCTCGGCGGCCACCACCACGGCCACGTCGAAGCCCTCCTCGATGATGTCGGGCATCTGCTGGGCGATGGTCAGATCGACCGCGACCTCGGGCTGATGCTGCTGGTAGCGCGCGATCAGCGGCATCACGTAGTGCTGGCCGAAGCTCGTGCCGCCGTAGACGCGCAGCTTGCCCGACGGGTTCGCCTGGGCCGCGGCGGCCTCGGCTTCGGCCTGCTCGATATCGGCGAGAATGCGCTTGCAGTTCTCGAGGTAGCGCTCTCCGGCCTCGGTCAACGCCATGCGCCGCGTGGTGCGGTTCAAAAGCCGCGCGCGCAGGCGCGCTTCGAGGTCGGTGACGGCGCGCGAGACCTGCGCCGTCGTCATCGCTTCGCTCGCGGCCGCTCGTGTGAAGCTACCCGACTCCACGACCCTTACGAAGATCCGCATATTGCGCAGCGTATCCATCCCAGACTCCTGTTCGTCCTGCCGTCCTGCCCGATTGCAAAAACGCCAATGGCGCCAGTGTGCAGGAGAGGCCGTGGCCCGATGCTGACCTGCAAATGACGGCGCGGACAGCTTGGCGAGGCATGCCGCGCCGCGTATGATCCAGGGCGCTGCCGGCGTCGCGCATTGCATTGCCGCGCGACGCTTCTGGCATCGGCCACGGCGCTTACATGACAAAACGATGACTCTCGAATTCGTTCTGCGCCTTCTCATGGCGTTTTCCTGCGGTGTCGCCATCGGGCTGGAACGCCAGATTCGTCAACGCACGGCTGGCCTGCGCACAATCGTCCTCGTCGCGACCGGCGCGTGCCTCTTCGTCACGCTCGGCGTGCTGACCGGCAACGGCACGTCCGGCATCACGCAGATCGCGGCGTATGTGGTCTCGGGCGTCGGCTTCCTGGGCGGCGGCGTGATCATGCGGGACAAGGGCTCCATCCAGGGCATCAACACGGCGGCGACGCTCTGGTGCTCGGCGGCCGTCGGGGTGCTCTCGGGCGCGGGCCACTATGGCCCGGCGGCGGCGGGCACGGTGGCCGTGCTGCTCATCAATACCGTGCTGCGCGAGGTGAGCCGCATCATCAACGCCACGCCGGTGGGAGCCGCCGATCTCGTGCGCGAATACGTGCTCACGGTGGTCTGCCGCGAAGAGGACGAGATCCACATTCGCACCGTGCTCTCCAATTCCATGTACTCGACGCCGCTCTCGTTCCAGAGCCTCACGAGCGAAGACGTTCCCGACCAGCCCCAGCGCCTGCGGGTCACGGCCACGCTGCGCACGCACCCGAAATTCCAGTCCAAGCTCGAACTGATGGCGAGCCGCCTCAGCATGGAAAAAGGTGTTTCGAGCGTGAGCTGGACGGCCGTGGATACCGAGGTCGCCCCTGAATGACGCGCCGCAACGCTCAGTCTTTCATTTTCATTTCAATTTTGTTGCGTAATTTCAAACGATGCCTGACACTTTTTAATAAGTGTCAATTCTGGCCACGCAACATGGACGCGATCCCGCCCTTGGTCTAAGCTGCACATCACCGTGGATTTTTCACACCAACAAGGGGAGTGCTCAATATGGAACACGGCATCATCGCCTGGCTCATCATCGGCGCAGTCGCGGGCTGGCTTGCCGGCGTGCTCGTCAAGGGCGGCGGCTTCGGGTTGATCGTCGATATCATCGTCGGGATCGTGGGCGCGTTCATCGGCGGCTGGCTGGCCGGGATCCTCCACATCTCGGTGGGCGGCGGCTGGATCAGCTCGATCATTACGGCCGTCGTGGGCGCAGTCATCCTGCTATTCGTCATCCGGCTATTCAAACGCGCGTAGCCGGCTGAGCGTCCCACACGAACAAAACGGGAGTGCCGTGACCGGCACTCCCGTTTTTTCATGTCCGCGGGTAGGTCAAGCGTTGGCGACGAGGCCCCCCGTGCCTTCGGGCAGCATCGAACCGGTCTCGCTGAAACGCAGATGCATCGCATACGCCTTCGCGAGATCGTGCGGCGTCTGGCCGCCGTGCTTCAGCGCGTCCTGGTAGTAGTCGCGCAGCAGGTCGCGATAGAGCGGATGCGCGCAGCGTTCGATGACGAGCGTGGCGCGCTCGCGAGGCGCGAGGCCGCGCAGATCGGCGAGACCCTGCTCCGTCACGATCACGTCCACGTCATGCTCGTTATGGTCCACGTGCGGCACCATCGGCACGATGCTCGAAATGCAGCCATCCTTCGCGATGGCCTTCGTCGCGAAGATCGCGCACGCGGCGTTGCGCGCGAAATCGCCCGATCCGCCAATGCCGTTCATCATGTGCGTGCCGCCCACGTGGGTCGAATTCACGTTGCCGTAGATATCGCATTCGAGCGCCGTGTTCAGCGCAATCAGACCGAGGCGCCGGATCACTTCCGGGTGGTTGCTCACCTCCTGCGGGCGCAGCACGAGCTTGTCGCGGTAGCGGTCGAGTTCGGCCAGCACCTGGGCCTGGCGCTGCGCGGAGAGCGTCATCGAAGCGCCCGACGCGAACACCATCTTGCCCGCGTCGATGAGATCGAAGGTCGAGTCCTGGAGGACTTCGGAGTACATCGTCAGCGCCTCGAACGGCGAGTTCACGAAACCCGAAAGCACCGCGTTCGCAATCGTGCCAATGCCGGCCTGCAGCGGCGGCAGTTGCGCGCTCATGCGGCCATGCGCGACTTCGTGCTGGAGGAACTCGATCAGGTGGCCGGCAATGCGCGCGGTTTCGTCGTCGGCGGGCAGGACGGTGGATGGGCTGTCCGCTTCGTTGGTGATCACGATGGCCGCGATCTTCTCGGGCGCAATGTCGATGATCGTCGTGCCGACGCGATCCTGCGGGCGCACGACAGGCAGCGGATCGCGATGCGGACGGCGGCCCGGAATCCAGACGTCGTGCAGGCCTTCGAGCGCGAGCGGCTGCGCGAGATTGATTTCGACGATCACCTTCTCGGCGAGGATCGCGAAGCTCGCGGAGTTGCCGACCGACGTGGTGGGCACGATGCCGCCCGTCTCCGTGATCGCGGCCGCCTCGATGATCGCGAGGTCCAGCTTGCCGAGCAGGTTGGCGCGCAGCATCTCGACGGTTTCGGAGAGATGCTGGTCGACGAACATCACCTCGCCGCGGTTGATGGCACGGCGCAACGTGGTATCGACCTGGAACGGCAGGCGGCGTTCGAGCACGCCCGCTTCGGTCAGCGCGCGATCGACGTCGTGACCGAGCGAAGCTCCCGTCATCAGCGTGATGCGCAGCGGCTCCTTCTCCTCGCGTGCGCGGCGGGCCAGCGCGATCGGCACGGCCTTCGTGTCGCCCGCTCGCGTGAAGCCGCTCGCGCCGACACGCATGCCGTTGCGCACGAGCTGCGCCGCCTCGGCGGCCGTGGTGATCTTGCCGCGCAGGGCGGCACAACGAATACGGTCTTCGTACATCACAACGTCTCCAGAAATATTCTGTCGTGGCTCAGCTACCGAAGTAGATGTTGCAGAAGCTGACGGGACCGACGCATTCGACCGGCGCTCCCGGCTTCGCAGCGGGCTGTTGAGCGTTCGCCCCGGCAGCCTGGGAGACCTGCGAGACGGTCACGGCCGGTGCCTCGCTCTGCGCCCAGGCAGCGGCGGCAGCAAACAGCGAGCAGGCAACAACAGCGATCTTCACGGCTTTCATTTCACTCTCCATGGCTAACGGGTACTGCCGGGCAGTGACCTCACTATAGGGCTCGGGCCCGATTTGATTAATGCGGTCCGGTAGAAGGCATCTTTCCAGCGCGCGGCAAGATCGCCCTTCCGGTCTGCCGTGGCCCCGGCAGCGCGTGCTTTTCAGCGGGCGCCGGAAGAGCGCGCCGAACCGCGCGCCCGGCGGCGCGCAAACGTGCCGAGCGGCGCGTCGCGATCCAGCAGTGCGCTGCGGATGAAATGCAGATGGGAAAGGAGCCGCTGGACCTCGTGGCGGCGCTCGCGCACCTCGTGAACCGCATCGCGCGCCGCCTGCGCCACCCAGGTGGCCGCGCGCACCGAGGCGAGCGCCCGTTCAAGCCTCTGCGCGTCGGGCCGCTCGAATAGCCGCGCAATGTCGGCCTGCACGCGAGCGAGCGACGGTCGCCAGCGTGCGTCGAGATCGGCCAGCCAGGCGGCCGCCTGCGCCTCGTGACGCAGATCCACGACCGCATGGCCCACTTCGAGTGTGACGAGCATCCAGCGTAGTGCGCGCCGGTGCGCCCGCGCGTCCCCGTTGAGCAGCAGGCGCAACTGATGCATCAAATCGTGCGTGCCGGACTGGAAGCGTTCGCCCAGTCCCGCCAGTTCGCCGCGGCACGCAATCGCGACCTGGTAGCGCAACGCGGCGCACAGATGTGCGATGAGCCATTTCATGCGCGGGGGGAACACCACCGCGAAGGCGAGCGCGGCGACCAGCAGCGTCGCGACGACTGCGATGCCGTTGTTGATCAGGAGGTCGGGCGCATAGGCGATCACGTTGTCGGGGCCGGCCAGCAGGCAGAAGAACACCGAAAAGCCCACGCCCACACCCGAAATGCGCGGACGCGTCGCGAGAAAGGCGCCCAGCGCCAGCACCGGCGCGAGAACGGCGCAGAGCAGCGGGAACCCGTCGACGTTCGGGTAGACGTAGCACGTGAAGAGATAGCCCGCGAGCGCAGCGCACGCCGCGCCGGCAGCCATCTGGGCCGCCATGCGCGTGGCGCCCGGCGTCGACGATGTCAGCGCACAGGTCAGCGCCGCCGCAATCACCGCCATGCCGCCGCTCGGCCAGTCGGTTTCGATCCAGAACGCGCCCAGCGCCGACACCACGACTGCCGTGCGCACGAACGTGAAAGCCACGACATACCCGCTCGTGCGTGGCTCGTAGCGCGCCGTACGCCGCGCCTGTGCGAGCTGCGGCTGCGTCACGGACGCATAGGTACGGCTGTATCGAACGATCTCCGATGTGAAGCGCCAGACGAGTTCGGCGGACGTATCGAAGTCCTGAAGCCAATCCGGTGTGGCGGCTTCGAGCGGTCGCCGGGTCTCGCGCACGTGGCGCGGCAGCGTGCGCTGCCACGCCTCCAGGGCATCGGCGAGACGCAGCGCGTATTCGCGATCGGATTCGCCGCGCCGCGGCCGTTGCGCGAGCCGTGCGGCAAGCTCGCTGAAATACGGTGCCAGGGGGGCGATCGCCGAATCGCTCCCGCGCAGGCGCTTGAGCAGTTGACGCAGTGCGTGCAGACGCGCGCAAACGTCCATGAATTCGCTGTTCAGGCGCGCTAGCAGAGGACTGCGCGAACGCATCGCCGGATCTTCGAAGAAGGCAAAGGCGCGCGTCGTCTCGAAACCCACCACATCGTCGACAAGATGCGCAAAGCGGCCCTCGAACGCGCCCCGCTCCAGCCGGCCTGACAGCACATCGGAGGCGAACGCAGTAAAATCGACGAAGCGTGTGCGTAAGGTCTGCTCTAGCAGCAAGCCGGTCTGCCGGGGCACGATTACGGCGCTCACCATGCCCGAACAGAGTATGCCAACCGCTACTTCGGCACCGCGCCCGAGTGCGGCGAGGAAGAGTCCGTTGGGTTGCTGCACGAGCGGAATGCCGATCAGCGCAGCGGTGTAGCCGGCCAGCACGAATGCATACCAGCGAAAATGCCGATTCCTCATGGCAGCCGCCGTACAGGCGGCCATCCACCCCGCTATCCCGGCGATGTAGAGTTCGGGTTGCTGGATGAACACGCCACCCAGCACAACCGCGGCGATCATGCCGACAACCGTCCCGACGATCCGGTACACGCTCTTCGCGAAAACCATGCCCGAGAGCGGCTGCATCAGCACGAACACGGTGGTCATCGCAATGCGTGGCTGCGGCAGATCGAGCAGCATCGCCATGCCCATCGCGAGCAGGCCTGCCGCGACCGTCTTGAAGAGATGCAGCCAGATCGCGCCGTCGGTGGCGGACCAGTCGCGCAGCGCGCGCCGGGTCGCCTGCTTTTTCGCACGCCCAAGCGCTTCCTTGCGCCGACGCGAGTCGAACGCTCGATGAATCGCGTGCTGGCGGGTCATGGGAATGGCACTACGCTCGGTCTGTTACCAGGCCGCCGATTGTAGGAGCGTCACCGCAGCGGATTAACGGGACGGACGGGGAACGTCCGTTCCAGATCACTCAACAATCACGAGGCTTGCGAGGCGGACAATATCGTTTCCGTGCCGAACAAGAAGATTAGATGGATACGTTACAAAATATGCGGGTATTTGTCCGCGTCGTAGAAGCGGGCAGTTTTACCGCGGCGGCCCAGTCGCTCGATTCGACAACGGGCGCCATGTCGCGCGCCGTGTCGGAGCTGGAGGCGCATCTGCGCACCCGGCTGCTCAACCGTTCGACGCGCCGTCTCGCGCTGACGCCGGCGGGCGAGCTTTATCTGAAACGTTGCATGCAGATCCTCGCCGACGTCGATAGCGCCGAAGAAGAAGCGAGCTGCGCGCACGAGCGGCCCGCGGGCGCACTGCGCATGCATAGCTTCGCGAGTATCGGGCAACAATACGTACTGCCGGCGATCTCGCGCTATCGGGCGCTGCATCCCGAGGTCACGGTCGAGCTGACGCTCTCGCAGCGCATGCCCGATCTGTTCGAAGGCAGCAGCGATGTATCGGTGGTCACGGCGTCGTCGCTGCCGAATTCGGACCTCGTTTCGCACCAGCTTGGGACGACCTACAGCATCCTGTGTGCGTCGCCGGCTTATGTGCATATGCATGGATCACCGCGTACGCCTGCCGACCTGTCGCATCACGAATGCCTGATCCTGAAGACGCCCGCGCTGCCGGCGCAAGAATGGACGCTCGAAGGCCCCGAGGGCAGCATCGAGATGCATGTCGACGGGCCGGTGCAGGTCAATATTGCGGAGTCGCTGGCCGTGGCGATACGCGAAGGCATGGGGATAGGCGTGCTGCCGGTCTATACGGCAATCGAAGGACTGCGCAACGGGACGCTCGTGCGCGTGCTGCCGCAGCACAAGTTGCAGAAGACGAATGTCTACGCGCTGTATCCGTCGCGCAAATTCGTCGACGCCAAGACGAAGACGTGGGTCGAGTTCCTGCGCGCGCATCTTCCCGAAGTCATTGCCCGCGACATGGCGCTACTTGAAGAGCTGACGCAGGAACAACTCGCCGAAGAAGCGCTGGCCGACGCGGCGATGGTGCCGGCGGCGGCTGGCCGGTTGCAGAACAGCGCGCATTGAATCGTTTCGCGCCAGCCAGGATGACGAAGCCGTCCTTCGGGGCGGTTTTTTTGTGCGCGGGATTTGCACCGGACGCCGGGGTCCCGGATGCGGGATGCGGGCCGTAAACGCCGAAACCCCGGCGCTCTGTGGGAGAGGCCGGGGTTCCGGGTTACAGCATGAGGAGCCTGACGATTACCTACTTTCACACGGGCAATCCGCACTATCATCGGCGTG